>CBFGPQ010000018.1:0-36719 GCA_965650705.1 uncultured Asticcacaulis sp.
CGACGTGCTGCGCCTCGGCGAGCGTGAGCGGCAGGAACAGGTCCTGCTCGCGGTCGTGGCGATGAATTTCGCCGTCGATCAGGGCGTATTTCATCCTTCTTTCTTCGGCTCTGGCTTCCAGTCGCCGTCGGCGTCAAGGTGCGCCGGTGGCCAGCCGCGCAAAGCGATATTGATCATGCGCGTACCGCGAATGACGATCGTCTTGATCAGGTAGTAAAGCGCGCAAATTAGGATGAACGCCAAGAAGCCGTTCGCCGCGATGATTGTCATGACGTCCATCATTTCTTCTCTTCCTTGTTCAGCAGGTCGGCGATCCGCTGCGCCATCTCCGGGTCGGGGCACGACGCCACATGGCGGTCGCCGGTTTCCCGGTCCCAGCCACCCATGACGCGGTCGACAACCAGCCAGCGGGGCTGGCCCTGGTCGAACAGGCTATGCCAGACAAAGTACCGGTCCATGATCAAAACCCATGCTTGGCTGCGTAAGCTGCGTCTTCGGCCATGGCGATAACCTCATCCATGTTCTCTCCGGGAACAAGCATGTTCAGCCGTTCCGCGGCCCAAAAGTACGCCTGCGATTGCATGTACGGACCGTGGTCCTCGTGCCCGCGCTGATATTCGGTGAGCATGAGATGGACAAGATCGCCCAACGGCATCGCGTCCACCTTCTCTTTAAGTGCTTTGTCATAGGCCATCAGTCGTGCTCCTTGGGCCCGAGCAGCCGATCCATTTCGGCCTCGTGCGCCTCTTCCGTCTCTGCGAGGGACCAGCCACAAGCCCCGGCTACGGCTTTCATGACGTCCTCATCGCTCGGCACACGACCATGCAAGTCGGTCAGCACCTGGCGCATGCTGTCGAACATGAACTGGCTGACCTCTTCGGGCTTCACAAGAGTGCTCATCAGTCGCTGCTCCAGGTGTCTTCCTCATACGAGGTGTAGTCCGAATAGTCGTGCGTCTCGTAGATGTGCTGCTCGATCGCTTCGCGTTCCTTGTCGGTCACCTCGAAGCGATCGTCGCCGTGGTAGATGTTGAGGTCGGTGATCTCGCCGCCCTCGGACGGCCACTCTGGGCCGCCACTCAAGGGAGCGACCTCGTACTCGACATCGAGCACGAAGGTTTCGTCGCCTCTGGTGAGGGTGAAGGTGATGCTAGGCATTGCTCTGGTCTTTCATAGCCCTGCGCCCGCCACCTGGCCGGCGTCCCGGTTTGACCTTGCCGGTCAGGTTCATCTGCTCGTACTCGTCCTTCCACGCCTCGATCACCGCCGCGCGGCTGCAGTTGTACTCGCGGCAGAGGGCGTCGATATCGGCGACGTCGCTCTCGAAAAAGAGGAGCGTGACCTTGACCTTGGGGCCGCCTCGGATCTTCATGCCTTCAGCACCTCGGCGTATTCAGGTGCCTGCGCAGCATGGAGGTCGAACACCTCGAAACTATTCTGACCGCCCTCGCGCCAGCCAAGTTCTTTGGCGCAGGCTGCCGCGACTTTGTCGGCCTCTTCCTTGGTCGTGTAGACGCCGACAACATCAGAAGACACCCCGCATTCGATGCAGCCGATGTTCATGACGAGCCATCTTTTTTCAAGCATGGGCGGTTCCTTTCGAGGTCAGTAACTGCTTGACCTATAGCCGCTCCGGTGGTAGGTGTCAATGGAATAGTGAGGTAGAAATCGCCTGCTCTATTCGTGAGCCTTGAAAGGACCGAACCGATGAACTGGTACGAACTGAAATCGAAGTGCATCGATCAGGTGGCGCGGGAGATCGCGCGCCCTCGGGCTCTTGGCGGCACCTATGATGAGCAGGTCGCTGCTTGGCGCAAAGCTACAATAGAAGCCGAACCGGAGGCCATCATCAGGATCAACGCCATGTCTAACATGGAACTGCTTGACCTGATCAGTGAAGTTGTCGGCAGTGCCTCGTAAGGAACGCGAATCAGCCCTCGAGACCCGCAGCGTCGCCCGCCTCGAAGCCGAGGGCGGCGCAGCCCTCAAGCTGGTGCTGCTCGGGCTGCGCGGCTGGCCGGACAGGACGTGCCTGTTGCGCGGGCGCGTCTGTTTCTGTGAGTTCAAGCGCACCGACGGCTCCGGCGTCTATGCGCGCCAGCAGGCCTATTGGCGCGACGTGCTGACGCGCCTGGGCTTTGCCGTATTCGTGGTGGAAAGCGATGCGGAGTTCTCCGCGGTGATGGAGTATCTGACGCGATGACAAATAGGACGAGAGCCCGAGAGATTGCAGGGTTGATCCACGGTCTGTTGCAGCACGATATGGACCGGGCCATCGAACGTTTCGCTACCGCGCCGCGCGCCGAGACGGCTGAGTTGCACCGTCGAATAATGGATGCGGCCCGTCGTCATGGCTGCCGACCGTGGCTCTGGCCGCATAACCAAGGGCCCTTCCTCAAGGAACTGTGGAGTATGAAGACAACTGTATCCCCTGGTGAATGGGTTTACGTTGACGCAGACAACAATGTTACTTTCCATTGGGGTCCTGTATGACCGGACGCCTGCGCCCATGGAGCGCCATCGACGAATGGCAGCACAAGGCCATCGACGCCCTGTTCCACGCCGATGAGAAGCTCGGCCTGATGGTCACCGGCTTCGGCAAGACGCTCTGCGCCATGACGGCCGGCGACGAGTTGCACCAGCAGGGGATCGTCAAGCGCCCGCTCGTCCTGGCGCCGTTGCGTGTGGCGCAGAACAACTGGCCAGGCGAGCGCTTCGAGTGGGAGCACCTCAAGCATATCGAGATGGTCGAGTGGGGCGGGCCGCCCGAGGACTGGGCGCCGTCACTGTGGCGCGACAGCCGTATGCTCTACGGTTCGCGTCAGTATTGGGAGGGGCGCCTGCCCAAGATCGTCGACACGATCGAGCGGCGCAAGGTCGAGGACAAACTGGCCCAGATCATTGCCGATGAGCGCCGCGTCAACAAGCTGATCCGCAAGACCGAGCTGCCACCGGTCTGGCACGTCACCTCGTTCGAGAACATCGAGTGGCTCACCGATCTCTACCCGCCCGGTACGTCGCCGTTCGACCTGTGGATCGTCGACGAGACCGGCGTGTTGGCGCGCAACCCGAAGTCGCCTCGCTACAAGGCGGTCAAGAAGCACATGCCGTTCGCCAAGATCCGGTGGGGCCTCAACGCCACGCCGGCGCCGGAAGGGCTGCTCGACCTCTTCGGCCAGGTGCAGATCGTCGCGGGCAAGCGCATCTGGGGGTCGTCCTTCCCGCTGTGGCGGCAGAAGTTTTTCTACCCCACGGACTACAACGCCTATAACTGGCGGCCACAGCGCGGCGCCTTCGAAGAGATCATGGCCGATCTCAACACGTTGGCCTTCCGCGTGCCGCCAGAGGGCATCGCCTATTCGAAGACTGTGACGCACCGCCAGATCGAGCGCGACCTGCCGCCCAAGGCACGGGCAGCCTACCGGGAAATGGAAAAGCAGATGGCCGCGACGGTCGAGACGATCGACCCGGAAGCGGCCGACGCCGAGGTCATCGCGCTCAGCGCCGCGTCGGCGTCGATGAAGCTGCGGCAGATCAGTCAAGGCTACCTCTACGAGGTGGACGAGAAGGGCGGCCGCACCGTGCATATCCTGCACGAAGAGAAGCTGCACATGCTCTCGGATCTCATCGATTCGCTAGCCGGCGAGCCGCTGCTCGTCGCCTATGGCTTCGACCAGGACCTCGACAACATCCGCCGTGTGTTCAGGAACGTACCCTATCTGGGCCAGGGCGTCTCGGCGAGCGAGGCGTCGCAACATATCGAGCGCTGGAACAAACGTGAGCTGCCGGTCATGGCACTGCATCCGCGCAGCGGATCGCACGGCATCAACCTGCAGTATGGTGGGCACCATATCTGCTGGATGTGCCTGCCATGGTCGCTGGATTCCTACACCCAGACGAATGACCGGCTGGACCGGCGCGGCCAGACGCACAAGGTCTATGGCCACCATCTCGTCATGCGTGACTCCATGGACCAGCGCGTCAGCGACGCCCTGCTCATGAAGGATGCCGACCAGGCCGCCGTCATCGCTGCTATCCGAACGATCTGAAAGCAACGGCCCCGCCCGGTTCATCCGGTGCGGGGCCTTATTGCATCGAGTTGATACGGCTTATCGTGTCGTCCAGAGGGTCTCACCGTCCTTTCTTTTTGCGCTTGTCTTCGGCGACGAACTCCTTCGCCACCTTCTGCGGAATGCCGAGCTTCCTGGCGAAAGCCGGGTCATGGGCGGCTGCACGCATGGTGCGGGCCTGCTTAGGGGTCTTGCTGGGCACGGCGGGTCTCCTCAGTTCGTCGGGTTAGTGACCTTGAGTATATCGGCGAAGGCTTTGGCCAACGCCATAGCCGTCGTATGGACCCCGGCCGCGGCGCGCAGTTCCTGATCCGGCCAGGGCTCGACACCCCACAAACCGTTGTCGCGCAACTGCGCCAGGCTCCCATCGATATCACCATTAATGACCCCGGCGGCAGCCGTGATACAGTCCTGCCACTGGATCATCTCCATGTGGAACTTCTGCCAATGGTCGGAACCGGTGCCCGGCCTATGCGCCCATTTTGTTCTTTGCACTCCGGTACTCCTATGCTGTGTTCTTCCCGAGTCGGGGCGAATGAAAGAAAAGAGACGCGCCGAGATTTTCATCACTGACTTCTCTCGCTTCCATGAGAGACGCGGCAGAACAGGCTGCAAGTTTAACCGTTTGAATGAGGTCATCAAGCGAGCCGTCGTTCTCGATCCAGCAGTGCGCAGCCAGAGGATCGTAGGCGTTGAACTCGGCGCCCATCTCGGCACCCGGTCGACGCACCTCGATGACCAGCGCGCCACGCTTGCGCCAGAACCAGCCCTGCTGGCGGCGGACGCTGGCGAAGCTGACCGACTGCCTGCGCTCGATCGAGCCGGTGCGGTCGAGACCGAAACGATTGACCGCCATGAGCGGGATGACGTCGCCACCGAACTTCTCTTCCATGGCGTTGCCGATCTGGCCGAGCACGTCGCGCACGAGCCAGGGCGTGCCGTTGATATCGACCGTCTCGGCCTTGCCCTCCTGGGTGGTGGCCTGCTCATGCGTCAACCCGAGATAATTCATGGCGATCTCGCGCAGAGGCAGGCCGTCGTCGAGCGGCACGACGTCATAAAGATCGGCGAGGATCTTCTGGACGGTAGACTTGCCGGCCTTGGGGTAGCCGCACAGGGCAATGATGGGCGGGAGGTTCACAGCGACCGCATGACAAGCGTCATGTCCTCAAGACCATCGACAAAAGCTATCGGCTGCAGATCCTCAACGTAATGCAAAGCATACACGGTAGACCCGACTGGCTTCCCTTCTTTATCGACCGTGAGCATTATGCAGCGAACGCCGGTGTAGGAGTCGCGGTCCGACATGGCGATCAGGACATTCATATGCCCTCGTGCCATGCCTCGGCCGCCCTTGACGGGGTAGACGTTTCCGATGCGAACCGGTTCTCCCGGTATATTGGTCTCAGTCTGTACGCTGATTTCCATCCATGGTTCCTTTCTTCTCTTCGATCTACCGCCAGGTGCCGGGCGTGTAGCCGCTCGGCTTGACGTAAACATAGAACCCGCCCTCGGCGGGGAGGCGCGCGGACTGGGCGGTCTGTACACGCCCATCGAGCG
Organism: uncultured Asticcacaulis sp.; assembly: GCA_965650705.1. Lineage (GTDB taxonomy): Bacteria > Pseudomonadota > Alphaproteobacteria > Caulobacterales > Caulobacteraceae > Asticcacaulis. Next base: position 5,630 of record CBFGPQ010000018.1, read on the forward strand.
GACCACCCTTGGCGATGCCGGTGAATGCCGTGAAGGTCATGCGCGCATCCTCTTCTTCGCGCACTCGGCGCGCTGGCGTTCCAGGAAAATTATGGCCGTGTCGGTGAGCATCAGCCCGCGGAAGCGCGATGCCGTACGCCGACGACGGTCGAAGACTTCGGTGACCGGCTCGCCGGCGGCGTTGCGTTCATGGCGAACGATGTAGCGGTTGGGGAAGATCATGGCACCACCTCGAAAGCGTTCTGGTCGGTCCAGCGCAGGGTCAGTGTGAATGTCGAGCCGTCGCGCGGAAAGGTGACAGGCGACAACAGTCGCAGGACGCGCAGTGAGGCTGGTTTCTTGACGACCTCGCGCCGGAAATAGAGGCCGTTGACGCCGCCGTTGGTGCGCAACCACTGTTCTAGCCGGTCACTGCCAATCTGGGCGAGCTCAGCTTGACGCAGCGCTTCGGCGTAGCGATAAAGGTTCGCCCGGTTCGGGCTTCCATGGAAGACGTACCGGCAGACCAGGGTATGGACGTCGCTGCCTTTCTCGGCGTAGCGTCGGTTCCCGTCGTGCGGCTGTTCGCGCAGCAGGCTGTCCAGTTCGGCCCGTTCAGCCGGATCGCGCTCGGCGCGCTCACAGACTTCCTTGACCTGCGCCAGCACGGCGTAAAGGCGGAACGACGCCAGCTTCTTGTGCCGGTTGGTCACCTCGTCAGCCTCGATACGAACGGCGTTAACCAGTTCGGTGAGCGTGCTCATGTCTTGGCCTCCTTCTCGAGCACGAAGATCAGGTCGTCCATCTCGTTGAGCAGGTCGTCGTGATGGCGCTTGTGCTGGATACTGGTGCGCAGATCCCGGAGCCTGCCACGCAAACCGTTGACGATCACGCGGTCCGCTTCGAGGCGCGCGGCGCGCAGGGCAGCGTATTCCTCGGCGCGCCGGCGCTCCTGCCGCCTTTGCTGGGCCTTGCTGCGTCGTTCCGATGGCGTCGAGGGGATCGGCGCTGGCGCCTGGCCGTCGATCGGCACGGCGTCGAGGCGATAGCCGAGAGCATTGAGCAGGGCCACGGCCGTCGGCAGCTTGATGGCACGACGCGGATCGTGGCGAAGCATGGCGATGGTGTTGGATGACAGCCCCGCATCGGCGCAGACATAGACGGCACGGCGGTTCTGGCGCTTCAGCTCGCTGTTGACGAACCGACACAGCGCTACGCTGTGCTCGATCGTTGCGGTGGGCTGGAAATGGGCGTTCATTCTATTCCTCGATGGTCATGAGCAGCGCGGCATGGATGCCGTGCATGTCATAGGGGGCGAGGCTGAGCGGCCGAGAGTCGTTCGGGCGGTAGCGCTCGAGATACTTCCGCCGTTCGTTGCACCAGACGCGGTAGCCGTCATGGCCCTTCGGGAACGGGCAGGCGCCGCGGAAGGCCCTGACGCGTTCCTGGTAAGTGGCGTGCGGATGAAGGCGGTCATGCGCCGCGTCGATGGCGGCAAGAGCCTGTGGACGCCACTGACTCATTCCTTGCTCCCTGATAAATATTGGCGGGCGTCGTCGATAGCCCGAGCAAGAACACTCACAGACGGCTCGGCTCCGGTGTTTTCATCGTCTGCACGAATGATACCGCCCAGCATCTCCTCAAGGGCTTTGATGCGGGCCTCTGCGGCACCGACATATTCCCGGGCAGGTTCGGCACCATGCCAGTTGCCCGGCTCGCCCTTGCCGCCGCTCAACACCTGGTAAATTTCATAGATGGTGCTGTTAGCCGTCTTGGCTTCGCTGGCGTGGCCTTGCGCTTCGAGCTTGAGCCGCTCGGCTAAGTCCCTCTGCGCTTCCTTCTCCTCGGTAAGGCGCTTGACTTCGGCTTCGGCGGCGACGAACTTGTCGGCCATATCTTGAGCTTTTTGCGCCCAGAACCGCCACGGCATACCATGCGATTTTTCTTCCGCATCAACAGCAGCCTCTAGTTCATCCAGTTTCTCCCTCAGGGATGCAATGGTTGAGTGGGCTTGGTCGGCACGGACGAGAGCGACAGACGCGTCCTCTGTTATCTTGGGCTGTAAGGTCGCTGTGGTGTGACGTTGGCGGCCTGCCAAGCGTTCTAGCGTCATTGGGTTGACGCAAGCCACCACCTCCAGTTCATCGGGGAGAGCTACGGCAGAGAGAGCGCGACGGTTCCACATGGCCACAGGTGCGACTACGTCCGTTCCGGCGCATTCGGTATGCAGGGCCGCGCAAGAGGCCTGTGCCGTTCCGTTGTATTGGAATGTTCGGGCTGGTCCCCCGCAGAACGGGCACGGCAGCAGCCCCTTTTCGTCCAGTGGCGAGATCATTGCTAATTCACCTCAGTAGGAGTTGATGGGCCGCTGCTGTTCATTCCCGGGATGGCCAATGCCTCGTCGCGAGCGTCGAAACCGCAGTCGTTGCATTCCCAACCGGTATCTAAGTCCCCGCCGCATTCGGGGCACTGATCATTAGCGATCGCGTTTCGCCGCGCGAGCCCAGTGAGATGCTTGTTTCGCGGCGCTGGTGTGAAAGGGTAGTCGCCCATCATCCTTGCTCCCCTGGCTTCACAGAAAGGGCGGCCTCTGGATAAATTTGCACCGAACCAGGTTCATTCTCGCTTTCGACGGCGTAGCCGACTGGCGTCAGTGCGGTGCTGTAGAAGCCGACAACCTTGCCAGTCCACGATGAACCCTTCGTCTTGGTAACACGGTCGCCAAGCTGGAACTTGCGGGGAGCGCGCCAGAAGCCTCCATCAGCTTCACTCGTCACCGGCACGGGAACGGGAGCGGCGTAGAGGGGGCGAACAGTCGTAGTCTGCGCCCAATACTCCGCTGTCTCCGGGTCCGCAGTGGTTCCGCGCTTGTGCATAGGCAGGCCGCCCGTAGCGTCAGCTATCCATGCTTCCGGCCTCGCCCCTTCCTTATGGGGTGGGGAAGTTTCGAGGGCGGAGATGGCTTGCGACAGGGCCTCCTTCAAAGCCCAGCGCTCCCCAAGGCCGGTCGAGTGCAGGTTGGTGCCATACTTCTTCTGCCAGAAACCTTCGGGCGTATCGCGTCGGAAGTCGGCGTCATACTCGCGGACCTTCATCTGATATACGCTGTGGATCGCCTCTATCACGCCGTCATCGAGCAGGCTGCGTACCCCCACTATCTCTTCCTTGGAGCGCTCCGGTGCGGGGATGGCAGCAGCGCGGAGGGCTGTCAGCATGGCCGGACGATTTATCACTGCCCCCATCTTGTGAGCAGCAGCAAGGGCCGCTTCCACCTGCCACTCAGCAGGCGCTTGGGTGCTGGATGCGAGTATCTTCGCACGCGCAGCCTCAACGTCCGCCCTAGCTTGATCGACTTGTTGTCGCGACGGCGCAGAACCGGCGCGAACCTCAATAGCCGTCAGATAGGCAACGTCCGCCTCAAACTCTGCAAGCATCTCCCGCAGTTCCGTGCTCACTGTCTCTGTGTTGGTCATAGCCAGATGTACTCTCCATTGTCGCCGCATGACAGCACGCGGAAGATGGCAACGCAAACGGCTGGTGCGGGCGGCTCGACGATGACCGGTTCCGGGGCGGCCGCCGCCATGATCGGCGCAACAGCTGGCGCAGCCTGCACGACAGGCGCGGGGATAGCGACGGCCGCCTCGAGCCGTGTCAGGCGCTCATTATAGCGCTGGAACTCGGAAGGTTTGCCGGCAAGGATGTCGGCCTGGGGGCAGCCGGCGAGCGGCAGGACGGCAAGAAGCGCGAGGATGGGGCGCATGGGTGTGGTTCCTTTCAACGAATAGCGTGGGCTCGAAGCGGGAACGGCCGAGAACGAACCTCAACCTCCGCAGACATAAGAAGCCTGCCCGCTTCGAGCCCTGTTGGCGGCCTTCCACCGCCTCGCCCCGGTCACGCGCTGGGTTCGCATCAGGTCTGCCGGTGGGGCGGTTCTCACTGAAAACCAATATCCGTCGAAACGGCTTACTCCGGACCGACCCGAAATTCGTGCCCCGCCTGACGCAACAGATCAGACTTCTCTCCGACGGCCGTCGGACCTGCGAGGTGCCTTGTACTTCGGCACCGGGGCGCTTCGTTGCCGCTGTCGCCAGGTTCGGCGCCGCGCGGCGAATAGGGTCGACAGGCAGGGCTGGAATCGAACCAGCGACATAGGAGCCTCGGGCAATCACGCTTGCATCCCCTTGCTCTACCTTCTGAGCTACCTGCGAACTGTGGTGATTAGGCACAGCCCGAGCTTGCGCTCCTGTCGATATCGTTGCCGCTGTCGCCAGGTTCGGCGCCGCGCGGCGAATCTGTTGCGCAGACCTTAGCACGCTAATACTAAGGTCTGCGGAGCGGGGAACCGGTCAGATGCGCTCAGCCCACTCGCTTACGCACGCCCGATGTTCCTACGGCTGACCGCCGCTCTAAGCCTCCGCGATCTCGCCTCGGCTGTTCAAAACTTGTGCACAGACGGCGCCCCACACAAGGGCAGGGGGACTTTGGGGCGCCGTCTGCTTCTGCCGAACAAGGACCGGGGCGCTGGAGGGAGGGCGTATCGCCCGGTCGTCTGTTCGGAAGTCGAATAGGTGACCGGCCTTTCAACCGGTCTGGGCCAGCAGCTTGCCTTTAGCGCCACACCGTACATCGCTTTCGTCGTCTTCCCCCAGAAGCAAGCTACTGGTTCGGGCTTACCGGCGATCCCATGGTGTCTCGTAATTCCTATGGCGGGCTTTCCCCGCCGCGTTTGCATCTTGTCCTCCGGGGCTCGAGCCTTCTACAACGTTTCCAAGTTCATCTGTACTGTAGCGTCGTTTCCGGGCTAAACGCCCCGGTGCTTACGGTCTCATTCATACTCGGGTGATTTGGCCTTGTCAAGCGTCAAGCTAGAGCGTAGTGTGCCGGACATGCAGAACGCCGAACACATATGGGCCGGATGGCGCGAAAAGATTCGCCTGTCGGCGCTTGCCCGCCATCTTGGCGTCTCGCGGCAAGGCGTCGCGGACTGGCCGCAGGTGCCGGAAGACCGCCACACTGCCGTGGCAGCCTGGCTCGGCATCGAGCCGCGCGACCTGCGCCCGGATCTCTACCCTGAAAGGAAAGACCAATGACCGACGAACTCGACCCGGTAAACCCTGCCGCCAATCTTCCCGACATCAAGCTGGAGTTCAACAAGGACGAACAGCTGCGCGTGACGTCGCTCATGCTCGCCATCCGGTATCATGAGGGCACGATCGTGCGCGATCCCGGCATGTACCAGCAATTGAAAATGAGCAATGTCGAAATCAAGCCGACCCAGGCCAAACAGGTCGTGCTGCAGGCGATCATCTTCGAAGAATACCTGCGTGGAAATTACGACGGCCTGATGGACGAGGCTATGGAAGCCTTCATCGAGCAGGAGCTTGGTGGCGATGAAACCGCCGGCGGTAAAGCCGGTTCCGCCGATCTCAAAACTGAGGAGTAGACCATGCCCTACCTCGGCAATATCGATGTCACGGCGGACAGCGCCCCCGGCTTCCCGGCGGACGGTACCATCCATGGCCGCGTCACGATCGAGGCGGGCGTGACGCTCGTCGCGCCGTCGCTGCAGGTCATTCGCGGTTGGCTGACTTTGATGCCCGGCGCGACACTGACCGCCCCGAAGCTGGGCACGGTCGACGGTTGGCTGACGCTCGACACCGAAACGGTGCTGGACACCGCAGTGCTGACGCGGGTGACGCGCGACGTATCGGTCAAATCGAACGGCGTCCTGGCTCCGCTCGAACAGGTCGGATCGCTGGCTATCGGGCGGGACGTCAGCCTGTTGCTGCCGAAACTGGCCGACATCAGCCAGGGCTTGTCTCTGGCTGCCGGTGCTTCCCTGCAAGCCGATTCGTTCGCACGCATCGGTGGCTCAATCACCTTGCGCGAGAACGCCCGGCTGTATGTTCCGACACTCAAGCATATCGGCGGCTACTATGACGCCGATCCGTCGGCCAATATCATGGCCCCTGCTTTTACTTCCTGACAACGAGGTTACCCAATGAACCGAACCGCCCGGCGTCGCAACGCCGCAACACCGAGGACCGAACCTGTGACCAAGACAACCGAAGAGCCGAAGCCGGCTGACGACGCGTCCACCCTTATTGACGACAAGCTGTCGCCCGAGGTCGTTCAGCAGATGCAGGACGCCGAAGCACTGCGTTCGAACCCGCAGCGCTCACTGCTCGCCCAGCTGCGTGACTGGCTGGCGACTGTGCCGGATGACCACCCGTACAACGACCTGCCGCGGCTGGCGCGTGAGGCGGGCTGGGACTGGCTGCTGCGCCAGGTTAAGGTGGAATCGGGCGAGAAGGTGATCGCCGTGACATTCGACGTGCTGATCGGGCGCACCGGCATGGACGCCTGGACCTTCCAACCGGTGGATCAGGCGACGTTCGCCCTGCCGGCCGTGCCCGGCCCGGTGTCGGTCGCGGCGCGGGCGCAGATCAACGAGACGATCATCTACATGATCTTTGGGCGGCTGCCGCCGCGTCCGGCTGCGGCCGCGCCGAAGGAAGAACGGGTTGTCGAGATGGCTGACGAGGATGTCTCGCTTGATGACGAACAGCCGGTGCAGATGAACGGCCGCGATGATGACGACATCGCCCCCATGGTCACCGGCGCCGACGTGCCGGCCTGGGAGCCGGGGGTGGGCCTGCCGGATGTGGTGGTCGAGCGCGTGAACGGCGTGCCGGTCTTCGCGGATCTGGATGACGTGCAGGCGCCGTCGTCAGATGTCATCGTGGCGGTGACCAACGAGATCAACGCCGCGCTGGTGAAGATGACGACGGTCGACCAGGTGATGGACATGTGGAACCGCAATGCGGCGGTATTCAACTGGCTGCAGGACTTCGCGACGCCCGAACAGCGCACGGCGATCGCCGGGGCGTTCAAGCGCCGGCGCGGCCAGATCGAGGCGGGCTTCGGCGATGTCGTGCCGGGTCGGCGTCAGGCGGTGAACTGATGCCCCGCTTTCGCAAGAAGCCGGTCGTCATCGATGCCTTCCGTATCCGCCGAGAGGGCCCAACCCCGACGCCGGACTGGTTCACCGAAGCCTTGATGACGGGGAACGTGTGGTATCAGGGTGGCGAGGATTTCTACTTCACCATCAAGACTCTCGAAGGCGAGATGCGCGCCAATATCGGCGACTGGATCATTCGCGGCGTTCAAGGCGAGCTGTACCCCTGCAAACCGGATATTTTCGAAGCGACCTACGAACTGGTCGATGAAACCTAGATATTGACGACCTGCCCGAACCGCGCCTATATATTGGCCGTGGTTCGGGGTGGTGCCCAAACCCGATCAGGACTCTCATAGGTCTTGGTTCCTTTCAGGTTAGCCCCCGGCGTTTGCCCGCCGGGGGCTTTCTTTTTGTCAGAACGTTCTGAGGCGAACCCACGCCACGCACATCGAACCAACACGCCGGTTCGGCGTGAAGCCATACCGCTCTGAAAATAAGCGGTCGGTCCATTTCTTGAAGATCAGATTACCCCAAGGCGTCTTGATCCCGACAGAAGGGTACACCCCGCGGTCAGCCCAGAAACCGATATTGCGCCAGTCTGTGCGATAGTTCATTCGTCTTTCCTTTCAGGTTTGCCGCCGGCGGCAGTTGTCTCGGCGAAGTCAGCGAACTCCTCGGCGGTCATATCCGGTTTGTGCATCATGTCCTCAGGCTCGAACATGAGGATGAATCCTGCCTGCTCTTCCCAGGGGATGGTTCGGATGACGCGGCCGCTCTCGATCCCGGCCTTGAGGCCGAGCTTCCTGTGCGAAACACTGGTCCTGAACGTCCACGCCTTCGGGACGCGCGTCAGGAGCGTGCCGTGCGGACGGTAGTTGAACATGCGCTCGAGGCGCAGGAGGCAGCCGGGCAGGCCGTCGGTGAAGCTCAGGAACTCGGCGCGGGCATTGTGCAGGACGTATTGGGGGATCTTCTCGGGGGCCTTGTGCTCATTGTTGGGATAGTCGCGCCAGAGCCAGAGCTGGCGGAAAATATCGAAACTGATGGTGATGCGCAGGATCTTCGGCTGGCTAGGGCGACAATGGATCCTCACCGTGTCGGCGATGCGCGCGCCGGAGGCGTAGCGATGGAGCTTCTTCGGTCGCGCGGCTTCCTTCTTGAGGCGGGCGACCTCTTGTTCGAGCTCTTGCTTGAAGCTGGTCATAGTTGCAGGACCGTAAAGACGCCAAAAAACAGAACCGCCCCCGCTAACCATCGCGGCGCCAGGTCTATCCTGTCTTCTCTGGCGAGAGCGCTCAACACCGCAAGACAGAGCGCTCCACATAACAGCGTAAGCCCCCGAAGCACATCAAGCATCATGAAGCTCCTTTCTTGCGCTGTTCCTCGGGCCGCGGGCGGTAGGCCAGGGCGGCGTGGGCATCACAGTAGATTTTGTCGGGCGCGGCGGGCTGGCCGCAGAAGCTGAGCGGGTGGTCGAGGCCGATGGGCCATTTGCAGTCATGGTTGCCGAGATCCTCGAGCGGTTTGGGCGCGGTGCCTGGCAGTGGCTCCCAAGCCTTGGGCTTGATAGGCGTCTTGTCGACGAAAGCATCAGGCGGGGCGATGGGCTGCGTGGGCGCGATGCGGCTCTTGGGCTCGCTGGTCTTGAGCCGGCGCTGGCCGTTGTGCTTGCCATTGGCGCCGGGGTTGTAGGGGCTTTTGAGGCCGTTGCGATGCGCCGCGCCGGCAATGGCGACCCGGCTGACGCCGATCCGTTTGGCGATGGCGCTGTAGGTCAGGCCGTCGATCTCGATGAGGGGCTTGATGAGGGCGCCCTTTTCTTCGCGCGTGAGGGCGTTCCACTCGGTCATTCGAGGAACCCCGCTTCTGCGGCCAGCCGGAGTGCTTTCAGACATTGCTCCTTGTCGCCGGTCTTTTCGAACAGATCGGCGGCGCGATCGAGGTGCTTCATGGCGCGCAGCAGCCGCCAGTTACGGACGGCTCGACGCCATGCCGCCTTGAACCGGGGCCATTCGCCTTTGCTGTGGTCGGTCATGGCGTCTCTCCTTTCTTCGCCCGGCGCTCCGCCTCTACTCCGGCCTTGAAACCATCGAGCCAGTCATCGGTGCGGTTGTCACGCCGGGCGCGCATGGCACAGGGGCAGAGCGGCTCGCCGTTCTGTGGCCCGACGCAGAAGCATGGCCGCGGTTCGGGCTCGTTCGAGGGCGTGATCTCCCATGCGTGTTCGGGCTGTTTCGGCCGTGGGTACCTCATGGCGTCTCTCCCTTTGGCGGTTCCTGTTTCGCGTAGCGGTCGATCAGCGGGATGTGCAGGCGGTTCATCGCTTCGCGGCCGAGCCAGGCGTCGTTCGGTCGCAGCACGGCCAGCACGCCGGTGGCGTCGGCAATCCGCTGCATGTCATTGTGGAGTCGCCGTGACCACCGTTCGAGACGGATGGCGATGCTGTGCAGCGCCTCTTCCTGCGTCCGCTTGGCCCATGCCTGACTGCCGGTATTGCTGACCCAGCGCGTCCTGCCGGTCAGGCGCCATGCACGACCGCCGTTCTGCCATTCACGCCAGGCGTCCGGGTCGATATGGGCGCCTTGAGGCGTGAGCTTGACGACCGGATAGGCGCGAAGCCAGATGCCGATCACCGAGCCGTCGTAATGTCGGTCCCACTGTGCGCGCCAGCGATGGCTGTTCGGATCGTCACCGAGGTCGGGGTCATCCTGGACGATGGTTGGCGCTTCGGTTGTCTTGCCGTTCAAGGCGAGCAGGCTGAAGCTCATGGTGTCTCTCCTTCGATCTCGTACCAGGCTTCGCCGCCGAAGTCGGCGAGGAAGCGGTCACGACTGGCCTCGGTCTCGAACCCCCACAGTACAGAATCGCCGAGCGGAATGCGGATGAACTGGCCGTGGCGCGCGGTGCTGAGCTGTTCGGGGCGCGTATAGCCGGCGGTGATGTGCTCGCGTTGGACGGCGTGGAACGGATAGTCGGCCTTGCGGGACTGCCAGTAGGCCAGGTTCTGTTGCTGCCAGGTCATTTGTTGCGCTCCGCCAGCATGGCGTCAGCCAGGAGGTATGCAACTCGAGCCATGACGTCAGCGCCGCCCCCGGTGAACAATCCCTCGGGGCTCAGAAAATCGCCGCTCCCTATCATGCCTGACAAAGCACGGCCGGCGAACCAGTCGCGCATGGTCAGGCCGTAGTCAAACCCGGTTGGGCGTCCGTAGTCGTCACGACGTTCGCATGGATAGGCGCACCCGCCGTCCTTATCCAGCTTTGCATGAATTTCTGCTGCGGTGCTCATTCGCTGGTTTCTCCCGTTATTCTAGATTTCTGTCCGTTGCGATGAACTTGCCACTCATGACCTCTCCCGTCGATTTCAGTGTCGACGATCTCATTCCAGTACTGCCGCCGCTCCAGATAGACCGCGAGAAGCTCCGTTTTCAGAACGAGGGGGTCGATGCCGGCCAGCATGTAAGTGCGCAGGCGGTCCTCGATGCTCCGTTCGCGCTCTTGGGTGTTCCACGAGAAGTCGTCGGGATAACCATAATTGCTGATAGCTTTCCGCATGTCATCGATTTCGGCGACTGTGTAAGCGCGGGTCATTCGCCCTGCTCCTGCGGCTGGCCGTTGACCATGGCGTCGGCGGCGACGATCTTCATCAGATCCTCCTTGCGCTTTTCGCGCTGGGCCTTGTTGGCATCGCGGCGGGCGTTGATCAGCGCGATCTGCTCGTCGGCGGTACGGTCGAGGTCGGCGATCTCGCGGTCGAGGGCGGCAATGGTGCGGCGGGCTTCGACGGCGGCTCGATTGAGATCGGTCAGAACGATGTGCGATTCGAGGATGTAGGGGTTGGTCGTCGGTTCCAGAGTATCCTCGGGGTTGAGGACGCCATCGCGAGACCAGCGGTAAGTCTTCTCTTCGCCGCTTGAGCTGATCATGTGGACGCCGGTCAGGTCTGGCTGCTCGCCCTCGAGCTTCATGGCCGCCTCGAAGTCTAGGCCGGTGGGGCCGGGATCGACACTGGCGAGGGCGGCCTCCAGACCGTGCGGATGCTCGGGCATGCTGCTGGCGTTCATGATGTCGTCAAAGACCTGTTCGGGGTCGATCGGGTCGGTGCGGTCGAGCTCGGCGAGCTTGTCGACCACGGCGGGGTCGATCTCGTTGATGGTGTCGTACCCCTTGTGCCAGTTCGGGTCCTTGGGCGCGGCGCCGGGCGGATATTCGGGCCCGTCGGTGAGCATGGGTACGCCATGGTCCTCGACAATGTCGTCACCAGTCTGGCGGTTGAGCTTGAGGTCGTTGGGCGTGTTGGCGGTGGAGAGGGGCTTGGCTTTGGTCATTGGTCTCAGTCCTTTCAATGAGCGAGAAGCTGGATCGACCAGCCGGTGACGAAAACGAGAGCGGGGGCGACTGCGGCGAAAACGAGGTGGTCGACAAACTTCCTGTCGGTCATGGGCTCGTCTGTCTTCATGTGCAGGAAACCCACTGCCAGGAGCAGACCGGCGAGCAGCCAGAGGCTCGGCGCCGGGATGCCGAATACCGGTTCCACGAACCAGACCCACAGATACTGGCCGATCCACGCCCGATAGGCGAGGTTGGGGATGATGAGGGCGAAGACCGCTACGGTCGTTACGCCGGACAGTTTGTCGTCGGTCATTGTGAGGTTCCTTTCAGGCGCCGAGGCGGCGCGCTTCGACGATGGCGTTGAGGAGGGCGGTGTAGCGGTCAGGGTCGGTGCCGTAAGCCGCGATGTGCGACTGGCCGTTCTTGAAAGAGATCGTGGCGCGGTGTTCGTCGCCGAACAAGGTCTTTTCGACCGATGTTCGGCCGATAGCCTCGGCTTCGCGCCAAAGGTCGTCGAAGGAGCGCGCCGGGGTGGCTGAGCCGATGAGTCTCATTCGGCCACCCGGTCGATCCAGCGCTGCAGATCGGTCTTCACGGTCGTGGATGCCCCGCGAATCAGGAACCGGCTCTCAAGCCAGCCCTTGATCTCGTGGTAGTCGTCCAGTTTGTTCCTGAACTTGGCTTCCTGCAGGTAACGGCGCACCGATCCGCGCAGGAGAAGTCCGGCGTCAAGCGTGAGGTTCATCGGTCGTTCTCCGGGGTCATCGGAACAGCCACAAGCTCGCACTGATAGACGTCGTGTTCGCGAGCGCAGTCGGTCAGGCTCGGGGCAGGCAGCAGGTTCGTTAAGAAGGCGATAAGGATGCAAAGAAACACGGCGAGCATAAAGCCGGCTATGAAAGCGATGAAGGGGGTAGTTTCGTCCATGTCACTGGGCCTTTTCGGTCTTGATGGCGCGCAGGGCGTCGGCCAGTTGAGTTGCGATGGCGGCGAGGGCGTCGAGCTCTTCGGCGTTCATGGCAGCGAGGAACGGCGGACGGTCGGGGTTCGGCTCATCGTGTTCGACAATTGCACAGAGGAGCGGTCGCCCCATCCAAGTGCCGTCAGGGTATTTGACCCAGAGCCGATTGTAGACGCCGGGGCGGATCTCGGTCGTGGTGACGGTGCGCCGGCGGACGGGCCCTTCGGCGGTCGGGGCGGTGGGGTGGACTTCCTCGACGAGGTCGCTCGGGCGCTCCAAGTCACCATAGCTCTTGCCGGTGTTCGCCCACCACGCGTTGTCGATACCAGCCCAAGCTATATCGCCGTGTCGGGTATACCCGGTTTCGATTCGGCTGATCGTATGTTCGGCGCTGCCGTCGCGCGTGCGGTAGGTCTTGCCGACCTGGAGCGGGTAGATGGTCATTGGTTTGGTCCTTTCAGGTGGTGCGGCGCCAGGGATGCGTGGCGAGCGCGAGGAGGATGAAAACGAGGCCGAGGCCGTGGGTGGTGAGGATCAGGGCTAGGAAGAGGGCTCTTTTGTGGTTGGTGGTCATATCCTGAACCTGCCGTTGGCGTAGTTGAGCGCCCATACCCACGGTTCGGGCCCGCTGTTCTTCTGCGAGTTGAGGATGAACCAGATGAGCACACCGTAGCGCGGGTCGCGGGGTTCGCTCAGAACGTCTATCCAGGCCAGCATAGCCGGTACGAAGTCCGGGCCAAGCGGTTTCTTCGGGAGCGCAATGTATCGCGCAAGACGTTGAACGGCTTCCTCGGCGATATCGTGCCGATCGGCGACGGCGGCGTACTTCTGATCCATGATCGTCATCGGGGTGTGCGGCGGGAGCCATGATTTCGGATACAGATTCATTCTTCGGGCCTCACACGTCTGACAGGGTTCATCGGATATTCCGTTATCTCGGCGTGGCGATACATCAGGTTGTCCAGCCGGATATTGCGCCAATTGCCGTCGTAGGGCTGGATCGTGCCGCGCAAGGGCCACACACCGTGGTACAGAAAGAAGGCCAGCGAATGCGCCGGGAGACGCCATGTCAGATAGGGGACATAGGAGGTGCGTCCGGTCGTCGGGATGGCGGCGTTCTGGTAGCGCTTCGGCCCCTTGCGCCAGATCAGCACGCCGTCGCCGGGGGCATAGGCGAGCCGGTCGTGGAGATCGGCCAGATCGGGGCCGAGCGGCCCTGCGGTCAACTGGCCAACACCGGGGGGCAGTGGCGGCGGGGTCAGGTCCTTGCCAGTCACGGGGTCGGTCAGATATTCGCGGTTGGCATAGAGGTCCTGGGCGGCTGTCTCGGCGGAACGCAGGTCGGGATAGACGGCGATGATATCCGCTTCGCGCCGGTTCATCTCATAGGTGGGGCTGCGCTCTTCATAGGGGCTGAAAAGTTCGGTCACGACCCATGCATTGCGGGCGGGGTCGAACTCGACATTCCGAAAATGACTTTGCGTGCGCAGAGCGAGATTCCGTTCATAGGCTTCCCGGTTGCGCCGGCGCTCCGCGGAATAGTGCCGGTAGCGAACGGCGGCGGGTTTGTCCGACAGTCTCGTGTCAGCCAGAACCAGGTTGTCGATGCTCAGGTCCTGTCGTGCGTCGAGGAGGCGCGGATCGAGGGGGTCTAGTCCGATAGCCGAACGCATGCGCAAAGGGCAGCGCGGCCACTCACCATAATGGAGCAGCCAGGCCAGATAATGACCGCGGATCTTGGCGCCGTTGATCGTGACAGTGACGTAGCCGTCGGCTGTTCGACACCCGGCAAGTTCTCCTGCCTTGGCGCGGCGGTTGTTCTTGCGCCAGCGGAGGTCGCCGGTGTTGGGATTGTAAGAAAGGAGTTCGGCGGCGGTCTCGTATGAGACCTGCGGGACCACTTTTTTCATTAGGTAACCTGCTAAAATACAGCGCGTGCTCCTTATTAATGTAGCGACGGGCCGCGAGTCAACAGGTTTGTTTCTTCATCGAAACCAAAAGAGGTGTCGCAGAGGGTGCCGGTGCGGTAGCTAACGAGTTTAGTTATTACGGCTGTAATCCAGCAAGTTTCTTATGTTCATCGTGCGGTCAAAGCGGCGCAGCGTAAGGGTTTTTTGGTTTTTAGCTTGGATTGGTTAAAGTGTCTTCTACAGCCCGGAGAGCTGGGGGAGAAAGTTTTACTGGCAGTTTGATTTCAAAGTTTTAAACTTCTTTTCAGGCCGTTCGGACGCAGAAGACACATTAACCAAGGCAAGAAAGCGCACAACCGCGGCGATCAGGCGCGGCCCAAAGCGGCGATCGCCATGGCCGCAGCGATGCGCGGCGTCGACGCTGCGGCAGCGATGGCACGGCCCGAAACGGTCGGCGTCCAGTAGCGGAGACGGCGCCGGTCGGCGTGCGACGGCATGAGCACGACCAGAGCGCCGGCATGGCGGAACGCCAGCGAGCCGTCAGGCTGAACGGTCATGGGCGGGATAGGCGGCACGGGTCGCGGTTCCTTGCAAATCGGCGATGATCAAGAGCGCCACTTTCGCGGCGCCCCGGTTATCGTCGATCAGGCGAAGCGTCCTGTGCGGATGTAGTGCATTGGGTCTTTCTCTACGCACTGGCATTCGCCCTCCGTGTGGCCCATGCGGATGGCCTTGTCGCGCATACCAGCCAGGTTATCGGGGCGGATCTTGTCGCCCTGGGTGAGAGCGGTGGCGTAGGTGTAGAGCATGGTTTCCCAGTGGCGCGGTTTCATGCGTCGAACTCCTCGTCGAGCAGGTCGGCGTCATCGCCGCCCAGGTCGTCGGTCGCGTCCAGAAGTTGTGCCAGGAGCTCAGCGGCTTCGAGTCGGGTCGCACGGTCTGAGGTTTCTTGCAAACGGTGCGCCATGGCACGGGCGGCGCGCCCAAGGGCCGAAGAGGGGTCGGGCAGGGCATTGGCCAGGCTGGAGAGCATGCCAGCCGTGGTGGGTGCCGTATGGGGCGCGGTGGAGCGGTTGAGAGTGGTCATGGTGTCGGTTCCTTTCATTCCAGCGGAAGGCTGGCCTATGCGCGCCGCACGGGCGCGCACCGGTCAGGCTTCGAAAGTAAAGGGGACGCGCAAAGGGACATAGGCGGTGTAATCGGTCGTGGTGCCTAGTACCCCTGGAAGTTTCGAACGACCGGCTACGCGCCACCCTTTGCCGCGCCATTCGACGTCAATCCACGCCTGCCTGGTCGGGTTGTAGGCGAGCATGGCGTTAAGATCACGGGCGACCCTTTCAACGGCTTCCATGACGCGGCTGTTTTGGCGGGCGCGCAATGTCATACGCGCGGCGATGATATCGGTTATGCGGTAGGTTTCCACGGCGGTTTTCCTTCCAGGATCGAGCGGGAGCGCTCATTGAGCGCCAGCGCAGCGGCTGGCGCCTGTGAGGGCTTCTAGGCGGTCAGTTCGGCATGGATGGCGACGATCACGCTATCTTGGGCGATTGCCTGCCCGGTCGTGGTGCGCGCCCAGACGGTCAGGCCGGCAAAATCCTTGTCGACCTTTTCGCCCTTGGCGGTGAGATGGTCAGCCAGCCAGTTGGACACGATCCAATGCTCGTAGACTTCGCGCTGGTGGGGATCGACGCCAAGCCATTCGCACATTTCTTGCGCGTCTGCCTCTGCATGGCCGTCAGAGTCTTCCCACATGAATTGATCGACTTGCTTCGCGCCCGCTTCACGCGCCGCCTCTTCCCAATCGTCGATTGGCGAGGCCAAGTTCCAAGCCTGTTCTGTCAACTCGCCAAGCTGACCTTGCCCATCGGTGGCGCCATAATGGCCTGCCAACGTGCTGACCAGGGACGAAACGCAATAGTGCACTTCACGGTTTACGAGATCGTCAACGGTAATGGTCATGGTGGTTCCTTTCAAAGTCAGCAGGATCGCTGAACAAGCCGCGCCACCAATGGCGCGGCCAATCAACGGTCTAGCGCAGGGCATAGGCGCAAATGTCAGGCGAAGCGCTGCAGGTTGCCAGCGGATTGGGCGAACGCATGCCGGCTACGCTTGCCAGGCTGATCATCGCGACGGCCAGAGCGGTTGCCAGCATGATCAGGGCACGGCGTTCCTTGTGGGGGATGTAGGTCATGCGCGTTCGCCTGATGTGTTGATGTGGTCGCCGCGCAGATAGGCATCGGTCGCGGCCAGCCATGCGGTGTCAGCATCGGTCATGTCGGCGGGGAAGAATGATTCGACTTCCCGCACTTCAATGTCGGGCGCAATCGTCGCGTTGAGATGGGCGGCCAGAGCATCGGCGGATGCTTTGCGGTCCCACACGACGATGCATTGGGGCGGGTAGACACCGGTTACGGTTACAGCATAGAGCGTCACGGGGTTTTCCTTTCAGGGTTGGCAGACAGTCCAGTGAATGCCCGCGCCGTGGCGGGCATTGGCTTGAATGTCATACGGTTATGGTCACCTTGGCGAGAAAGCCGGACGTGTCGACGGTGACGTTATCGGGCAGTTGTTCGAGCTTGATCCATCCATTGGGCGCGACATCGTTGCGGATACGGGTCAAGGCGTTCTTGAACAGGTCGCTGTTCGCAATGCCACCATAGCGCTTGTGCTGGCGAAAGGCGTTCATGTCGCAATGCGCACGAGTCAACACTGGTACGTGTATCTCGGTCCATGCATGCGTGTTGTCCATGTTCAGGACGGGGCGAAGCTTGGTTTTGAATGTGAGCGTGGCGGTCATTGGTTTGTTCCTTTCAAAGATTAACGCATGTCCTATTCATCCGCCCGATTGGTGCGCCTGTCAATAGGGAAGTTTGCCCTGTTGAGAATTTTGTTGCCCGGAAAGCGGCAAAGCTCGATGATGCAAGGCGTTCAGCCTATCAGTTTCAAGGGTAAAGCCTCAAAAGATGAACGTGCAGGTTATGACTGAACGCCGCGTGTTTGGGCCCGATCCATCCAAGGCTTTTGGCGGTCTCACTCAAAAACAGTACCGTTATTGTGAGTATCGAGCGGCCGGTTGGGGTAAGGCGGCAGCGTATCGGGAAGCCTATCAGTCGGACGCTTCAGAAGAATCGGTGCTGCGCATGGCGTACACGGTTGAGGATGATAACCGCATAGCGTCGACGATCAATCAAATGGCTTTGGCTGACAGCCCCAAAACAACCTTAGTTCCTCAAGTAACAAAGAATTTTGTGCTTGAGGGCATAACCAACATAGCGGTCAAAGAGACAGCCAAAGACAACGTCAGACTCCGTGCATATGAGCTCCTGGGCAAGGCGGTCGGCCTCTTCAAAGACGAGGCGCCACCCCCTGACAAGCCGCGCACTATTGAGGAAATAGATGCAGAGCTAAGGGAAAGACTTAGCGCCATGCGCACCATTGAAGGCACGGCCGCAAGGGTCGAACCTGACAAGCCTGCACAAACAACAGGCGATAGACGGCGCAAGCCTAAGACTTAATCACTACCAGATCGACGGGGTATCCGGCCCGATGCAATTGCATCGGGCTTGTGGTGCTGCGTGCTGTTGCGTGCACGGCTGTAGGCTGCGGCCCTCGTCCGGTTGGTGTTGTGAGGTGGCGGGCTTGGGGCTGTTCGGCTGATAGGCTGGAAGGCTTTCGGTGTCAGGCTGATAAGGTGAAGCCGGTCCCTTGGGCGGGCTGGACCCCCACCGGCACCCCAGGGCCCCCTGATACTGAGACCAGTACCTGCCTTGATACCTACATGTCTTTTCACTCGCGCTCTTAGCAAAAATATAGAAATTTCAAAACCTTAAACCGAACAGCCCGAAAAATTTATAGCGTAAAAATTTTTCGACTTCCGGGCCCGGCGCTCTCCCGGCTTGACAGCCACCAAACTCGACAGCCATCTTCCAGCCCACCAGCAAACGAAAGGAACCCAACGATGAATTTCAGCGAAGCTCTAAATGCGCTCAAGAACGGCCACGCCGTTGGCCGCGAAGGCTGGAACGGCAAAGGCATGTTCCTGTATCTGGTTCCCGCCGGCGCATACCCGGCACGGACCGGCGCGGCCAAAGCGTTCTGGGGTGACGACGCCCTCGTTCCCTACGGCGCCTACATCGCCATGAAGACCGCGCAGGACAATGTCGTGCCCTGGCTCGCCAGCCAGACCGACATCCTCACCGACGACTGGCGCCGCGTACAGATCCTCGATGTCGGGTCGATTGGATACCTAGCCGATGACTGACAACGTCGTCACCTTCCCGAAGAACGACCTGAACGACATCCCGGCCATGTTGCGGTACTGGGCGGACCTGATCGAGAGTGGCGAACAGGATGCCAGCAGCATGCTGCTGGTCATCCCGCGAGAGAACGACTATCCGGTCATCGCCGGTCTCGGCGAGCATCTGGGCGACCTCGGCAACATCACCACGATGGAGATGACCAAGCAGTTCTTCATCGACTATCTGACTGAACGATGACGACACCTGACCCGACAATCCAGATCGACATGAAAACGAGAGTCATCCGCAGCGGCGACACATGGCTCGTCCAGCGGCTGCAGCCCGACGGCCATTACGACATGATCGACCATTGGCAGGGCAACCGCAGGTCCCTGATGCGCTGGCTCGAGGACAACCGCGTCTTCCCGACACGGGAAGCGGAGCAAGCTCTAGCCCAACTGCCCGAGCGCCGGAGCTTCCCCCAGGACACGGTCAAGAAGGCGCATGAGCGATGAATGGCTGGGCGATCGTCATCTTCGGCGCGGTCATGCTGGCCTACGCCGTTGCCGGCGCGGCGGTTACGCTGAGCGGCTGGCAGCCCAACGGCTATGCTGCCAGCACGCAGGACGACCCGAGCCCCGGCCCCAACGCCCTGTTCTAGGCTTCCCTCGGCGCAGTAGCAGGTATATAAACCCCCTACGACCTACAGAGAGGGGTATAATGCCCGACATCATCGACCCGAAAATGACGCCAACCTGGGTCAGGATCTACGAATATGTGCGCAATCACTGGGTCGAGCACGGCTTCGCCCCGAGCCAGAGCGAAATCATGCGCAACACACGCTGCTCGATCGCCAGCATCCAGAACGGCTTCCGGGAGTTGACCAAGGCCGGGCACATGACGCATCAAAAGCACATCGCCCGGTCCATCAAGCCGACCGATCTCACGGCCCGGCTCTATCGCGAGCCCCCCGATCCGTGGGACAGTTTCGGTGAACGTCAACCCTGGGAAGTCTGAAAGGACACACAATGCCCGTCGATCACAGCAAACATGGTTTTCTCAAGGATATCGGCACCGACTGGGTGGCCCTCGCCGCCAATGGCGAGCCGCTCGCCCGCGCCCACAACGAGGAGAGCGTCCGCCGCGCGGCGCCCAACGCCGACCGGTATGTGACCGGCACCGAACCGGATCCGGCACCGGTAGACCCGGTCGCCGAGAAGCAGGCACCGGTTGAAGAGCCGGTCAAGGAAGAGCCGAAGCAGGACCTACTCGATCATGACGGCGATGGCGCCAAGGGCGGGAGCGAGAAGGGCGAGAACGCCACGGCGTCCAAGAGCCGTCGGCAGCGGAAGCCGAAGGAATGACCCAGTACCGATACAAATGGGTCAGTGCCCGTCTGGCGGGAAACCTCGATGTCGCGGCCATGACCCGCGCCGCCAGCCGCGGCTGGGAACCGGTCCCCTACGGGCAGGAACCAACCGATCTTCCACTGCCTTGCGAGCCGGGCAAGATCGACAATTTCATGCTGCATCGAATGCCGGAAAGCATGGCGCAGGACAGGGAGGCCGAGTTGATCTTCCTGAACGAAGCGCTCGCCGACTCCGCCGTCATGACGGAGATCGCAAAAGGCAACATCCGGCAGCACATCGCCGATCTGCGCGACGCAGGTACGGAAGTGAATCCGATCTGGGACCTGCCGAACGATATCCCGGCTGACAGTCTCATGGCGAAAAAAGTAAAGGTTGCTTACGACTTCCTGCATTCGCGCGGCCTTGCATGATCTCCGATAAACGTTCGGGCTGAAAAGGCCCGCTACCGGTTGCACGGAGCAGGCCTCAGTTCATCCAGCGGAAGGACCCCGCCAAATGCGCATCAACGATATGCAAAATGCCGCCAAGCGGACAAACCCCGATTTTCGTTTCGACGCACACCACCGAAAAGTTGCTGAGGTGTTGGCGCGCATAACACCCGAAAGCCGCACTCGGCTATTACTGGCGATGCCGCCGCGGTTCTCCAAGACCAGCTTGGTATCATGCGCTTTCACCGACGCCTTCCTCGATAGCTACCCCGGCAGCAATGTCATGGTCGGGGTGTCGACAGACAGCGTGGCCAGGTTACTGGAGCGGTATTCCGGCAAACGAGACAACAGGCGTTTTGTCGGCATCGGTGCCAATATACCGGCACTCCGTGCGTCGCTTGTTGTTCTGGACGACCCGATTACCGAGCAAGAATACCGTCTCCCGGAAGCCAAGCGCGAGCCGCTCCTGAAAGCCGCCGAGGAACATATCCGGGGGGCCTGGATGGCACGGCTCAAACCCGAAGCCAGCATGGTCCTCGTCATGACCCGGTTTGCGCCAGACGATCTGTTCGCGCGCCTGGAAGCTTATGGGCAGTTCGAAACCATGGCTATACCCGCAACCGAGAATGATCATTCGACGTGGCCGGAGTTCTGGTCTGACGAAGATCTGCACAACATGAAACTGGCGATCACGGTCGGCGCATGGGCCGCCGAGTACCAACAAGAACCGCTGCCCGGATGATCTCCGACTACGACCTCGATCAGGCCCTCAGGAATATCGACACCCTCGCCCCCGATACCAAGGCCAGGGTGCTCGGCCTGCTCGAAGAGCGCGAGCGCATGCGACGGCTCAAGGCGGCGCGCGAGCACTTCATCCCCTTTGTCAAGGAAATGTGGCCGGGCGTCATTCTCGGCGCCCATCATGAATTGATGGGTGAAGCTTTCGAGCGCGTCGCCAATGGCGAATGCAAGCGTCTGATCCTCAATCTTGGACCGCGCCATTCCAAGAGCGAAATGGCCAGTTGGCTCTTGCCGGCATGGTTTCTCGGCAAGTACCCCAAGAAGAAAATCATCCAGGCGAGCGCCACCGAGAACCTCGCCTCTGGATTCGGCCGCAAGGTCAGGAACCTCGTCGGCTCCGAAAACATGGAAGACATGGAGGCGGGTGACATCGGCTTCTCCGATGTCTTTCCCGGAATCACGCTGTCCAAGGACAGCAAGGCCGCCTCCGGTTGGCACACCAATAAAGGCGGCGAGTATTTCGCCGTCGGTACAGGTGGCGTGGTGACCGGCAAGGGTGGCGATCTCATCATCCTCGATGACATCGTGTCCGAGCAGGAAGCCAAGCTCGCCGAATCGAACCCCGACATCTACGACGCGTCCTACGAATGGTATCGCTCAGGGCCTCGTCAGCGTCTCCAGCCCGGCGGGGCGCTGATCATTGTCCAGACGCGCTGGTCCAAGAAAGACCTCACCGGGCGGCTGCTGACAGCCATGCAGAACCGCGATGAGAAGGCTGCCGGCGACAAATGGGAGGTCATCACCTTCCCGGCGATCCTCGATGAGGGCAGCGAGAAGGAACGGCCGCTTTGGCCGGGGTTCTGGTCGCTTGCCGAATTGCAGGCGACACGCGAGGAAATCGGGCCCGCCAAATTCCGCGCGCAATATCAGCAGGAACCAACGAGCGAAGAAGGGGCCATCATCAAGAAGGAAAGCTGGCGCGTCTGGGGGTCTGACAAGGAAACCTGCCCCGGCGATCAGCATCTGTCCTTCTGGAATAATGGCGATCCGCCACCATGCAACTATGTCATGTTATCGATCGACACGGCGCTCAAGAAGAACCAGCGGGCTGACTACAGCGCCTTTACAGTGTGGGGTATCTTTGAAGCGGAAGACCCGAGCACCGGCCGCAAGCTGAACCACATCATCCTGCTCTACGCCTTCAAGGAGCGCTTGGAGTTTCCGACGCTCAAGAAGCGCGTCAAGGAAGTGAACGAAGACTGGCAGCCCGACACGATCCTGATCGAAGACAAGGGATCTGGGATCAGCCTCATCCAGGAATTGAGGACCATGGGTATACCGGTCGAGGCTTTTGGTTATGGCCGCGGTAGCCGGGCCATGCCGAACGACAAGATCGCGCGCACGAACATGGTCGCCGACGTTTTCGCCAGCGGGTATGTCTGGCGCCCGGACCGCCGATGGGCCGAAGATGTCATTGTCGAATGCGCTGACTTTCCGAACGGCGACTACGATGACATGGTCGACTCTACGGTTCAGGCTATGTTGCGGTTCCGCTCTGGCGGGTTTATCACTACTGCCAACGACGACATCGACGATGACGATGAAGAACGGCGCTACATCCGCAAGAGGTATTACTGATGGCCATTGAACGTCTTGCCACCGCGCCGCAGGGCCTCGACGTCGCCGTACCCGACAATGACGCCTTGGACCCCAATATCGCCGTGGTCGAGGAGACCGGCGACGGCGGCGCAGTGGTCGACTTCGACGGCCCCAAGCCGGAACAACCCGAGGAACTGGCTTTCGACGCCGACCTCACCATCCTCTTCTCCGATCAGGAGCTCGGCCGCATCGGCACCGAGATCATTGGTCTTGTCGAAGAAGACGAGCGCAATCGCGCCGAATGGCGCAAGACCTATGCCAACGGCCTCAAGCTGCTGGGCCTCAAATACGAGGAACGGACCGAGCCATGGGCCGGGGCCTGTGGCGCTTTCCACCCCATGCTGCTCGAGAGCGTCATCCGCTTCAACGCCCAGGCGATGATGGACATCTTCCCCGGCAGCGGTCCGGTCAAGACCCAGATCGTCGGCCGCATCACCGACGAGAAGGAACGCCAGGCCAATCGCGTCAAGACGGACCTGAACTGGCTGACCGCTGAGAAGATCAGGGGCTACCGGTCCGAAACGGACATGATGCTCTTCAACCTGCCACTGGCCGGGACGACCTTCCGCAAGTTCGGTTTCTCCAAGCGCACGGGAGTGCCATGGGCGGAATATGTGCTGCCCGAGCATGTGGTCATGCCCTACTCAGCGGCCAGCCTCGAAAGCGCCGACCGCTATACCGTCATCCTCCCCAAGACCAGCAACTGGATCAAATCCAAGCAGGCCGAGGGGGTCTACCGGGATGTCGAGATCGGCGCCGGGTCGATCACTGCGGGCGACGAAATCACCCAGGAAAAGAACCGCATCGACGGCGTCAGCAACGGCAACGGCGCCGATGACGCGCTGCACCGGCTCTATGAATGCCATATCGACTACTGGCTCGAAGGCAAGGACGCCGCCGTCCCCGACGACCAGCCGCACCCCTATACCATCACCGTCGACAAGGAGAGCCACAAGGTTCTCTCCATCCGCCGCAACTGGCGCGAAGGCGACGCGGCGATGGAGCGCCAGCGCGACCTGGTGCAGCACAAATATATGCCGGGCTTCGGCCCCTATGGTATCGGCCTGATCAATATCCTGGGCGGCCTGACCGAGAGCGCTACCGCCATCCTGCGCCAGCTTGTCGATGCCGGCACACTGGCCAACCTGCCGGCGGGCTACAAGACCAAGCAGGCGCGGGTCAAGGACGACTCGACCCCGATCGGTCCGGGTGAATGGCGCGATGTCGAAGTCGGCATGGGGACGCTCAAGGAAAGTTTCTTCGCGCTGCCCTATGGTGAGCCCTCTACCGTGCTCGCTGCCCTGCTCGGCCAGATCGTCGACGAGGGGCGCCGCATCGGCTCGGTCGCCGACATGAAGGTCACCGATATGACCGGCCAGAACATGCCGGTCGGAACGACGCTTGCCATCATCGAGCGCTCGATGAAGGTGATGAGCGCCGTGCAGCAGCGGCTCTATGAGAGCTTCAAGAACGAGTTCCGCATCCTCGCCGAGATCGTCCACGACTTCATGGGCGAGGTGCCCTACGAGTTCGAGCTCGATGAGCGCGACAAGGCCACGGCGAAACGCGCGCTAGACTATGACAAGAAGGTCGATGTCATCCCGGTGGCCGACCCCAATGCCACCACCATGGCGCAGCGCATCATGGTGCTGCAGGCCATCATCCAGCTGACCCAGACCGCCCCGCAGATCTACAACCTCAAGAACGTCCACCGCGACATGATCACGGTGCTCGGCTCGGAGAAGGCGGATTTCTACATTCCGCCCGACGAAGAGGTGCAGCCGCAGGATCCGGTCACCGAGAACATGGCGCTGCTGACCATGAAGCCGGTGCGGGCGGGCATGGCCCAGGACCACGAGGCCCATATCCGCGTGCACATGGCCGCGGTCGAAGACCCCAAGATCATCCAGATGATGGCGCAGAACCCGAGCGCCGGCGCCATTGCCGCCGCCACGGCCGCCCATATTCAGGAACATCTCGCCTTCGCCTATCGCCGCCAGATCGAACAGATGCTCGGCGTGCCGTTGCCGCCGCCGGGCGAGCCGCTGCCCGAGGATGTCGAATACGGGCTGAGCCGCCTCGCCGCCGATGCCGCCGACAAGCTGCTCGAAAAGCACAAGGCGGAGTTCCAGGCGCAGCAGGTTCTCGACAACCTCGAGGACCCTGTCGTCCAGAACGAACGCCGGGCGCTGGACATCAAGGAAGGCGAACTGGAGCGCAAGCGCGCCGCCGACGAGATGAAATTCATTGCGGCCAACAAGGACCGCCGCATGGACGTGCTGCTCGAACTGCTGCGGCAGATGTCGGAGACCGAGCGTACCGCTCTGCAGGCCGCGGTCAGCAAAGGAGCGGTCATCAGCAACGAGCAGATCAAGACCGCCGAACTGGCTGCCAACCTTGGCGAGATCCAGTTGAACAAGATCGCCGAACTGTTCAGCAAGCGCATCGATATCGACGAGCGCGAGAAAGACCGGAGCGTGAAACGTGGCGATTGAAGCCCCGCCGTCCAATGCCATCCTTCGGCGCATCTGGGAAGAGCGCCGCCTTGCAGAGAGCCACCTTCTTGCCGGACCGCCCACCGACAAGACGGCCGAACAGATAGGCGCAGCCTATCTGCACATCAACGGGCGCTACCGAGCCCTCGTCGAACTGGAAGAGTTCGTGCGGGAAAAGCTCGCATCAGGAGATGACATTGAAGACTGAAGCCACACAGCGAACCCTTCCGGCGTTCACGCCGAAGTCGGTTCCCACCGATCTCGAATCGGATACCAGCATGGTCTACCTGCCCGACCCGGTGGGGCATCACATGCTGATCGCCCTGCCCACCATCGAGCAGAAGACCAAGTCTGGCCTCTACATCCCCGAGGCCGTGACCGAGCGCGAGCGCGCCGCCACCGTGGTCGGCTATGTCATCGCCATGGGCCCGGACTGCTACAAGGACACCAAGCGTTTCCCCAGCGGCCCGTGGTGCAAGGAAGGCGATACGGTCCTGTTCTCGCGCTACCAGGGTATGCGCTTCAAGTCCAAGGACCTCGACAGCACCGAGATGGTCGAGTACCGGATCATGACCGATGACGCCATTGTCGGCGTGGTGCCCAAGGGCGCCGTGGTGGGAGCACTCTGATGGCCCGCCGCGCATTCGGCGGCGATGCCGATCGCCGCACCATGGCCGAGGTTCCCGGCTCCGACGCCTTTCCTGAGTTCTCGGTTGTCGATCTCGACAGCAAGGACCCGAACGCCATCGAGGTGGATGTCATCGACGACACCCCGGAGGAAGACCGCGGGCGTCCCAACGCCAAGCGATATACCGCGGATGACGAAGAAGACCTCAGCGGCTATGCCGACAAGACGCGCAAGCGCATCGAGCGGCTGAAGTTCGAAACCCATTCCGAGCGCCGGCAGCGCGAAGCCGCTGAGCGGGAACGCGACGAGGCCGTGCGGCTGGCCAAGCAGCACGCCGACGAAGTGGCGGACCTGCGTCGCCGGCTCGAAAGCGGCGGCGCCGCCCTGGCCTCCAGCATGGTGGCCGAACGCGAAGCCCGTATCGCTGATGCGGAACGCCGCCTATCCGCTGCCCATGCCGACGGCGATGGCGCTGCCATTGCTGCCGCGACCAAGGATCTGACCACGGCCACGGCCGAACTGGCGCAGATCAAGGCCCGCGCGCCGCGCCCGGCCCCTGAGGGCGAGCGCCAGCCGGAACGACGGGAAGAGCCGCGCCAGCCCGCGCAGACGCAGCCGCAGCTGGCCAAGAACGTCGCCGCCTGGATCGACCACAATCGTGACTGGTTCAATCGCGACCAGGAACGCACGGCCGAGGCCATGAGTATCCATTACAAACTCGTCGCTGAAGGCGTCCGCCCGGACAGTGACGCCTATACGCGGGAACTGGACAAGAGATTGAAACAGTCGTATCCAGATCACAGGTCATTCGGACGAGACTCGTTCGATGATGACGAACAGTCCGACAAGGAGAAGCGTGCTCCGCGCCGGACTTACGGGGGCGAGCCTACCGGTCGGGTCCAGGAGGACCGCGAGAAGGCCAATCCCCGCAGGATCACGCTGACGTCCACCGAGCTCGCCATCGCCAAGCGGCTCGGCGTCACACCGCAGGCTTACGCCGCCGAAAAGGCCAAGCGCGAAGCCCGCACCAACGGAGCAGGCGCATGAGCAACGAGACCATGAACGATCCCTGGGACGCCCTTGAAGAGCCATCCACCAGAACGCCTCGGTCTCTGGAAACGCGCGAACGCGAAACGCGGAAGAAAAGCTGGCAACCCGTTGCCATGTTGCCCGACCCGACACCCCAGGACGGAATCCGTTTCAAGTGGTGCCGCGCCAGCTACATGGACCGGGACGACAAGCGGAACTATTCCAAACGCATGCGGGAAGGATGGGAGCCGGTCATGGCCGAAGACCATCCGGAACTGATGCAGGAAATGGGCCTGGCCCAGACCTCCGGCATCATCGAGACCGGCGGTCTCATCCTGTGCAAGATGCCGGAAGAGTTCGCTCAGCAGCGGGAGCGGTACTACCATGACCGCACCAATGCCGTGCTGGAATCCGCGGAGGAAAGCTATCTTCGTGACGACAACGAGCTCATGAAGAAGCATGTCGAGAAGCGTCGCAAGGTTGTGTTCGGGCGGTAACGCCCTCTTGCGCTAAAGGAGACTGGCGATGTCCAGCACTGCTTACCCCTTTGGTATGATCCCGGCTCAGCAGCTCGCGGCCGGGTACAATACCCAGGGTTTCAACGCCTACCCGATCGAGGATGGTGAAGCCACCTCGATCTTCAATGGCGACGTTGTCGAACTGCTCACCACCGGTTACATCGAAAAGGATGTCGGCACGACCACGCTGACCCCTATGGGTGTGCTGATCGGTGCATCCTATGTCGATCCGTCGCTGCGCTATTTCCTCAATTCCAACTTCTGGCCCGGCGGCACCACGTCCGGCGTGACCACCGGTCAGGGTCGACCGCTCGGCTATGTCGTCGACGATCCGGACGCCGTGTTCATGATCCAGGCGGATGCCACTCTGACCCAGGCCGCTGTCGGCAAGAACGCCGCCATCGTCCAGACCGCAGGCTCGGCAACGTCGTCCTTCGGCCGCAGCCGCAACGCGCTCAATGCTGGCTCGGTAGCCGACACCAACACGCTGCCGCTGCGCATCGTCGGGCTGGCCGAACTTCCGGACAATGCGTGGGGTGACGCCTACCCAATCGTCCTGGTGAAGTTCAATAACCACCAGCTCACCAACACCACCGGCATCTAAGGGAGTCCTGACAAATGGCCGCTATCTCTCGTGCCCAGCTGCTCAAGGAGCTTCTGCCGGGTCTCAACGCACTCTTCGGCATGGAGTATGCTCGCTACGAGCAGGAACATGCCGAGATCTACACCGAGTATTCTTCGGAACGTTCTTTCGAAGAAGACCAGAAGGTGACGGGCTTCCAGTCGGCGCCGGTCAAGCAGGAAGGCGCAAGCACCCTGTTCGACACCGCCCAGGAAGGCTACACCACCCGCTACATCATGGAGACGATCTCCATGGGCTTCGCGCTCACGCAGGAAGCCTTTGAAGACAACCTCTATGACAGCCTGTCGGTGCGCTACACCAAGGAGCTCGCCCGCTCCATGGCCAACACCAAGCAGATCAAGGCGGCGAACGTTCTCAACAACGGCTTCACCACCTTCCTGACCGGCGACGGCGTGTCGCTCTACAACACCGCTCACCCCCAGGTGGCCGGCCCGACGATCTCCAACCGCCCGACGGTCGCCGTCGACCTGAACGAGACCAGCCTCGAGGCTGCGACCATTCAGATCGCCAAGTGGACCGACGATCGCGGCAAGCTGATCAACGCCCGCGTCCGCAAGATGGTGGTTCCGGTCGACCAGCAGTACGTCGCGATCCGCGTTCTCGAAACCCAGCTCCAGCCGGGCACCGCGAACAACGACGTGAACGCCATACGCACTTCCGCCGCTGTGCCGGAAGGGTTCACCGTCAACCACTTCCTAGTGGACACCGACGCCTGGTTCCTTTTGACAGACGTCCCCGACGGCTTCAAATATTTCAACCGTGTACCGATCTCCGATGACTCGGATGGGGACTTCGATACGGGGAACCTCAGATTTAAGATGAGAGAAAGGTATGCATTCGGCATTTCCGACTACCTCGCTACTTGGGGCAGCCCCGGCGCCTAAGTCTTTGAAGTACAACAACTATTTAGAACCCGCCGAAAGGCGGGTTCTTCTTTTGGTACTGTAGCTATTGTAAAATTACCCGTATCAAATTACCCTATTGTGTCTACAATACTTATGCGCTAGGCTCCCTGTGTAACTTTTGAAAGGAGCCATTATGGCCAACACAGGAATCTGCGTAGGGTGCGGAAAGACCAAAGTACTGAAGGTAAAGGGTGCTTGCGCGGCTTGTTATGGGCAGCTCAAGCGCACGGGTTCGTACGCGCGGCAGCGCCAGCCTCGCGGTATGTGCACAGTTGGAGGTTGCGATAAGCCCGCTCACGGTAGAGGCTTGTGCGGGATGCACCTCAAGCGCCTGAAAGTATCAGGGTCTTTGGCCGATCCCCGTGCGGACAACGTCAACCTGATGACCAACCAGGCGCTTTACGCCCAATGGTCTAGCTACCAACGAAAAGACGCCTACCCTATCGTCGAGGCGTGGAAGAACGACTTCTTCGTTTTTATGGCGGAGGTAGGCGAAAGACCATCACCAAATCATAGGCTGTACCGCATCGATAAAACCAAGCCCATGGGGCCCGGAAATTTCGAATGGCGCGAGAAGATGACGAGTGTTCGTCGCGCCGACGAGACGGTTGTCGAGTACGAAGCACGTCGGAGGTCTGCCCAAAAAGAACGGTTCGGAACTGGGGTTCGAGATTACGATCTCAAGCTACGCTACGGCATAACGCTCAGCCAGTATGCCAAGATGTACGACGACCAAGGCGGGGTCTGTGCCATATGTAAGCAGCCTGAAAAAGACGTAGACGGGAAAGGTAGAGTTAAGGCTTTGGCCGTCGACCACGACCACGCCACCGGAAAGGTGCGGGCGCTTCTCTGCCACTCATGCAACACCGGTCTCGGCAAGTTCCGTGATGACACCAGCCTGCTCGCGCTCGCCATCGCATACCTTGCCAAGCACACCCCCACCGCCTAACATCCACCCCTCCCCGACGACACACTCCAAGGCCCCCAAGCGGGGCCTTTTCTTTTCCCGGCCCACGGCCTATCATCCGTCCCAGGCGCCCTGTGAGGTAACCAATCCTCGGCTACTCCGGCTGCAGCGCGCCGCATGGAGAATATGGCAATGGCCTTTACCAATTACCCGAACGGGATCACCAGCATGGGCGTTCCCGCCGTAGGCAGTGTCCCACTGGCATCCACCGGCACCTACTGGTTTGTTGATGCGCTCGCCGACAACGCGGCCGACGGCAATGCCGGCACCAGCCTGAGCTACCCGCTGCTCACCATCCAGGCTGCCGTCAACAAGGCGTCCCCCGGCGACGTCATCCTGGTCGGCCCCGGCGAGTACGACGAGTCGGTCACTATCTCCCGCACCGGCGGCATCACCGGCGCACTCAGCAACCTGACCATCTACGGCTATGGCAACCGCGGCGCGGCCTTTATCGCACCCTCGACGACCAATGCCGTTGCCATGACCAATCACGCCGACGACGTGACGATCATCAATGTCGGTCTCGACGGCAATGGCACCGGCGCCGGCCTGATCAACACCGGCTCACGCCTGCGCGTTTACGGCTGCAAGCTCGAAGGCGACGATATCGCCTGCCAGATGACGCTCGGCACGGTGGCGCAGGAAGCTGCCGGCACCCGCGGCGTTGGCGCCGACTGCCTGTTCGACCAGAATTGCGAGTTTGCATGGGCGTCCCAGGGCCTGCTCATCACCTGCACCGACTATGGCGCGGTGACTGAATTGCAGATCGCCAACTCGAATTTCCACGACCACAGCGCTGCCTCGATCGACGAGAGCGTCGGGTCCGGCGGTTCGGCTGCCGTGCTGTTCCAGGGTCTGCGCATCAACAACTGCGTGTTCAACGATCTGCAGGACGGCACAGCCCCCACGGCGTACGTCCTGCTCAACGACAACAACGCCAATGCAGGCATTGTCACGCAGTGCGCCTTCCCCACAGCCATCAACAGCGGCAAGAACCTGGTATCGACGGCCCTGCACTGGGTGTCGAACTACCACACTGGCGGCGTCTCGGCCGCGCAGCCGTCGTAAGACGAGGCGGAAATGGCAGCGATCGGGGAACAGGACTTCATTGCGGCGGACCAGGGTCCTGGCGATCTCTACTCGCCCTACGCCATAGACTTCTTCGCGGCAGTGAGCTTCGGTTTGCTGCCGCGATACCGCCGCGTCATTACCCGCGGCAATAACCCCGATGTCGACGCCGGCCCGGAGGATATCTGGACCGGCGGCGGTTCCTACCCGTGGATGACTGGGGCGACCGATCTCGAGATCGTGTCGTCCAGCACCGCCG
>CBFGPQ010000019.1:0-36380 GCA_965650705.1 uncultured Asticcacaulis sp.
CGCCGCGCGCCCGCACCTGGCCGGCGGCGCGGATCGATCCGCCCGCCAGCAGCAGGTGCTCGGTCAGCGTCGTCTTACCGGCGTCCGGGTGCGAGATGATGGCGAAGGTTCTGCGGCGCGGCGCTTCTGTGGCGGGGGTCTTTGACATGGCGGCGGAGGTAAGGCCTGGGACCTCAAATGTCAAAGCCTAGAGCAAAACGTATCGGTTTTTAACGCGCCACACGGTGCTGTGACTTGCGTTAACCACAAAGCGTGGCATCGTAAAACCCAATGCCCGCGAATTTCATTCGTGAAACCCCACCATGCCCATTAATATTAACCGAACGAGAGATAATCGGTGATGAGCGTGTCCATTCTCGAACCGCACGACAGCTATGCGGCCATAAAGCCCGCGCGCCTGGCTTATAGCGGACCCGCTGTCGCAGGAGGTCCAAAGCCCCTGCACGATGGTACGGTCCGTTCGCCGCAAGGTGCGCCGGTCATGCCTAAACGCGGATATTAGCCAACCGCTAATGTCGCGCACGCTTATTATCGTCGGCTTGGTCGTCGTCGCTATCGGTTTGCTTTGGCCGTGGCTGTCGAAGCTCGGATTTGGCCGCCTTCCCGGCGATATTGTGCTCCGCAGCGGCAATATTACCTTTTATTTTTCGCTGGTCACCTGTCTGCTCATAAGCGTAGCACTCAGCCTTTTATTCTGGCTAATGCGCAGATAATCAGAGGTTTTATTCCACTTCACACAGTGCCGCGGCAGTGACAATGTCCTCCACCGCCTCGCCTTCGGTAATGTTGTGCGCGCAAACGGCCGCCAAGGCATTGTCCGAAAGCGCCTCTGCGACAGGCGTGGCGACCGGGACCAGCTCCCGCCGAAGCTGCGCCCGCGCGTCTTCAAGGGCCAGTTGCCCCTCCCTCAGCCGGCGCACAATATCCGCTGCCCGCTGGTCGATACCGGTGTGCGCCATGACACCCTCCGATGATTTTGTGGAAAGATCAGACAGCCACCGGCGTTTCGCTCCCGGCTGCCGTTAAGGCGTCCCTCAGGACTCGGACGGCATTATTCTCAGCTCGATCATAAAAGGACGATGCGGTTAACACGTCGGTGCGAAAAAGACGGGGATAAAAGTGCGAACGCCTCGCGTTTACCTTCTGCCTTAGGAGGGCTTTAACGGCGATGTGAGATAACGCTGTCTTAATTTCGGTCCACTCTAAGGTTTTCAGCCCGGACACATGGAACCCTACCGCTTCAAAGTCTTCGTTGATCACGAGCGGCGCGTGCTGACGGTACGCGTGATCGGTCTAATGCCCAGTGCGGAATTTGTGGATCGCCTGTTCGAAGCCTATAACCGCGTCGACAAGCCGTGGACCTATAACCGGATCATGGATTTTCGCCGTTTCGACGGCCAGATTTCCGAAGACTATATCGAAGAGATGGGCCGCCGCTGGCATGCCATGGTCCCCCCCGGCACGCCCCGTTCAAAGCTGGCGGTCGTCAGCTGTAATCCACTCGACAAGGTATGCACCCCGACGGTTTCGCCGACAGTACCCAGCCGGGCTATCTGCCACTTTTCCAATTTTCACACCGCCGTCCGCTGGATATCTTCCCAGGACGAAGCCGCGCCGAAGGAAGAAGCCAATCCTTGGTCGGTCGTCGGAACCCGCGCCGACTTGAACCTGTCGGACGACGTCGCCTACGTGATTTAAGATTCTTCAGTCGCGGTTAAGACGCGTATAATCCAGACGATCTGGTTTGCCTTCCCTCCGGCCCCTTTTCCGAGGCAAAAAAAAGCCGCGCTAAACAGCGCGGCTAAAAGTTTACAGGGAGGAAACGCCCAGGAAGGGCAATCAGCGCAAAAGCGCCGAACACCCTCACTATATGGTGCGACGCAGCAAATTTCAAAGGTTTTCTGATCGTTTCGCTTTCAACTTCCGTTACAATCAAAAACCATGTCGTGAGCAAATCCCTCCAACACCTTGTAAGCGCTTGTTCAGGTGTTTTCACCAGGACCTCAGACCGGCCTCATGCCGTTCATCCCGTGCGCGCCTAGTCTTCGCTTCGCACTACAGGAGGCGACGATGAGGAATAGCGCTGAGACGGCCTTCAAGGTCAGACTTCAGGCCGCGACGCTTGAAAAGGTCATCGATTTCCGCCAGGCCCACGGCCTGCCGGCAGGCGACGTCATTGGGCTTTGGGCGCGCCTTCTAACACTTGCCGAAGCCATCGAGCAGGCCGAAGGCGGGCAGGTAACTGAAGCTTAAGCCGCGTCTGTTACATTGGAGACTTACGAGGCCCTGCGCCTCCTGTTTCAGAGTTCAGCCACATGGCCACTGCTCCGCAGACGTCCCAGGCGCGCGACACCGTCGCTCCCTGGCAGCCCGCTACCGCCGCCAATGGCGACGACAATGCCGCGCGCCGCGCCTTCCTGCGCATGGTCAGCCACGAACTGCGCACCCCGCTGAACTCGATCATCGGCTTCTCGGAAATCCTGCACCAGCAGCTCTACGGCCCGCTGGGCTCGCCGAACTACGTCGAATATGCCGGCATTATCCAGGACAGCGGCAAGAAACTGCTGGCCCTGTTCAACAGCTTCATCGAAATCGTCCGTCTTGAAGGTGGCGGAGACCTCAAGCCGCAGCCCAATAGCGTCCTGGCCGCCTTCGAAGAAGCTGTGGCCAAGGTGCGCGGCGTCGCGTCGGCGCGCGGCGTCCACCTCGATATCCGCCTGCTGGATGAAAACCTCGAGGCCTGGTTCGATCCGCGTGGTCTTGCTTCATGCCTCGACCAATTGCTGCATAACGCCATGGACTTTACGGCGGCGGGCGACAGTATCGAGTTGGACGCGTCGGCGAGAAGCGGCATGGTCGAGGTTTCCGTCTTCAACCGCGGCAATGCACCGGCCGCCGCCGATATAGACCGCCTGATGGCGCCCTTCGAACAGGGCAGCACCAGCGCCGCCCGGACCCGCCAAGGTGCGGGTCTCGGCTGGGCCATCGTCCGGCTGAACGCCCAGGCCATGGGCGGCGCATTCGAGGTGGAAAGCTTCGAGGGCCAGTCGCTCAGGGCCATTCTTCGCTTGAAGGCCGCGTAGGGATACGCATATACGGGGCGCCCCGTCCTGCTTTTGAGTGTACGCCTTCATGTCTGAATTCCAGACCCGCCTCGACGCCCTCCTCGAAGAGTTCGACCTGTTCGACGACTGGGAAGAGCGCTACCGCTACATTATCGACCTCGGCAAGGACATGCCGCCGCTGGACGCTTCCGAAAAGACGGAAACCACACGCGTGCTTGGCTGCGCTTCGCAGGTCTGGCTGGTCATGGACCCAGCACCGGAAGGAATCCTGCGCTTTCGCGGCGAATCCGATGCCTTTATCGTCAAGGGGCTGATCGCTGTCCTGGTCCGGCTGCTCGACGGCCTTCCTGTTACCGAAATTCAGGAATTCTCGATCCGCGATACGCTGCACAAGCTCGGTCTTGACGAAGCCCTGTCTTCGCAGCGGACCAACGGCCTCATTTCCATGGTCGAGCGGCTGAAACAGGCGACCCGGGCCTGATGGAGTTTTTATGGCGAGGCTACGGCCGCGTCGAGAAGCAAAACGCCGGTTCCACCCACGATAAATAAACATGCAGTCAGGAAGACGGCCCGTACCGGGAAGACGCAATAATAATCGGTCACCCGCCGGTTAACCGTGCCGCAATGCCGCCTCAATTCTTAAGTGTCAGCCTTAACGGCAAAGCCATCTGTACCGCTTTCTCCCAGACTGACGCCTTACGGCCGACATCCTAACTTCGTCCTCAGAAACCGGCAGGGCCCAGAGGGAGGGCCGAGGCCAGACCAACACACACGAAGATGAGTACCGACATGTCCTACGCCAGCCACGCGGATTTCGGGGGAACGGAGTATAGCAGCAAGTACGAGGCCGAAGCCTACCGCCCATTCGAACGCCGGCGCAAACCCGGCCTTCTGGTCACCAGTCTGGTTGCCGCAGCCACCCTCTCGGTTGCCAGCGGCGCCATTATCCTGAACCGCCTCGGCAGCCTGCCGGACGTCAACCCGCATGACGCGGTTGGCCCGATCACAAAATATACCGGCCTGCAGTGGCAGGAAAACGCCGCCCGCAAGAGCGGCGTGGCCCACGGCCGGCTGGCTGTGCTGACCCCGCCTGTCTACGCCAATCAGCCGGTCTTCAGGGCCCGAAACCCGGCCCCGGCAATTGAAGAGGTCGAAGCCGAAATCACTGGCGCGGAGGCCGCCGAACTGGCTGCACACCTCGACGCCTATACTTCGGCGCAGCCAGCGCAGACCTACGCCGTTGCTGAAGCTGTTGCCGCCGACATCGCCGCTGCAGAAGCCATGGCACAGGCTGACGAACAATCGGCTCCGGAGCCGCGCTATATTCTCGAAGATGAAGGTACGTTGCCGGGCCGAATTATCGAGGATTATGGCAATGTCGTCATTGTGCGCCAGGACGAGACTTCTACGCTATGAAGATCGGCCTGAACGACGAACCGATCTTATGAAGAAAGGCGGCTGTCGAGGCCGCCTTTGTAATATGTAACCGCGGCTCCGCTTTTGACACCATTCTTATACACCGCCTGATCTCCGGCACGGCCATTTTGCGCGGCTTGCGCTAGGTTCCATCGTCACCCGTTGACGCGACCTTTGAGGAGAAAGCCAATGGCCACGCAATACGAAACCCCAAGCCAGAGCGGCAACAACACCGGCATTATCATCCTGGCGATTTTGATCATCGCCGCCATCGCCGTTGCAGCCGCTATTTACCTGTCGTCCGGCACCAGCACCAATACGTCCAACACTACGGTCGAACGCTTCAGTTCGACGGTCGAAAAGGTCCCAGCCCAGGTCGGCGAGACCACCCGCGACGCCGTCGACACGGTCACGACGAACCCGCAACCCGCACCAGCACCCACCGAAAACCAGCCTGTGGTGTCGGAACCGACCCCGGCTCCTGCCCAGTAATCGTTACGGCGTAAATTCAGAAAGGCGCGGAATGCGGTCCGCGCCTTTTCTATTGCCTTTATTTCAGAAGATCAGGCGCTCTTGATACCCGTCTGCGCGATGTCGAGTTTGCCGATCAGCGCATCGTGGCCGAGAATCATATCAACGGTAACACCGTCGCTGGCCAGGGGCAGGCGCAGCCAGAACAGGCTCAGGCCCTTAGCGCCACGCCAGGCCATTGAGTGCAAGCCGACATTGGGTTTCTTATGATCGACAACAAAGGTGAGGTGCTCGGCCCAGTATTGTGCTTCGGATGCTGTATAGATCTTGTTGATCGTCTTGCCGGTGATTTCCTGGCCATAGGCGTCAAACAGTTCCGTGCCGGCCAGGCGCTGGCGGAAACACGAGGCTTCGCTGTCGGGATTGGGGGTGAGGACGTCGATCAGGGAAATGGTTGACAGGCGGCGCTTCAGGGCGCTGGGGTCGATATCCGCCCGCGACGGTAGCCGGCCACGGCGACGCAAACCTTTCCAGTACCGAAAGATCTCCTCATGGGAGCGCAAGGCTGCCAACATTTCGGACGCTAAACCAGACATGAGGAAAGTGTACTACAGCCCTGAGTAAACAAAACAGATGTTTTTGTAGTTGCCCGCGAATCACCTGCTTTTCACCTTCCCTTAACAGGCGATTCCTTGGCAAGCAAAAAAGGGTTAACGCCAGCTTGCCATCATAAAAAAGCCACAGAAAAAAGGCTCCCACCACAAGATGAGAGCCTTTGTTCTACTTTTGTTTTGCTTTGACCGGTTCACGCGTGAAATCAGACTCTAGGATCACGGTCCAGGATCAGGCCTTGGCGCGGCCCTTGCGGGTGACCGTGCGGCCGCCCTGGCCCAGCCCCATCTGCTTGGCCAAATCCGAACGCGCCTTGGCATAGTTCGGAGCGACCATAGGGTAGTCCTTCGGCAGGTTCCACTTGGCGCGATAGTCTTCCGGGCTCATGCCGTACTTGGTGCGCAGGTGGCGCTTCAGAGACTTGAACTTGCGGCCATCTTCCAGGCAGACAATATAGTCGTTGGAAATCGACTTCTTGACCGAAACCGCAGGCTCTTTCGGCGCCTCGACCTTGGTTTCTTCACCGGTCGAAATCGAATTCAGCGCCTGATAAACGCTTTGGATCAGCGACGGCAGTTCAGCGGCTGGCAGAGAATTGTTGCCAACGAAAGCCGAAACGATGTCTGCTGTCATATCCAGCGCATCAGTCTTGTTTTCCATTATAATTATCCCTCGTAAAACCTGCGCTTTAGCTAATGCATGCTCGACAAATATTCAAGCATGAATATTAAAAAAAATGAACAGGCTCGTATAGGGACATATTTTACTTGAAAAGCGGATAAAGAGGTCGCGCGCCAATGCATCTTACGAGACAATTCGGCACTCTGCTTGTACAGACGCACACAAAACTGGATGCCGATCGAAATCTAGTGATTCTGGCAAATCAATGGCGCGGTCGCTCTGTGATTTCAGCAAAGCCACTACGCAACGCTGAAGCGAAAGGCCCGGCAGAATACAGTATTCGTCAGGATTTCAAATCCTGGGCAAAAGCCAGCATTGCGGCGCGCTGAGGTACGGACAGGCCATCAAGATCCATGTCTTCTCCCCGGGCCAGCGACTTGAGCATGACGTGGGTCAGGGCCGACGACAGCGACCAGTTCCAATAGCGCAATACGGTCTGGGCCCGGTCGACAGCCAGCATGTCATAGACAATCAGGACTTCGGCCAGTTGCGGATGAATATGCCCCTCCGCAGTCCTTAAAGGGCGGCGCAGCGCCTTCCACAAGGCCTTCAGCGCCTTACGCGACAGGCCGGTTGCCTTGCACAGCACAGCCAGTCCCTCGCCGCCGGCGTCGCGCAGGATCTTGGCCCCCGTCGATGGCTTGATGCCCGACATGTAAGCGATTTCCTCGGCCATCTTGCGCGTCATGCCGCCCTTGGCGGCATCTGCGATAGCGGCTTCCAGCGATTCATAAGGCGACTTCTTCAGCGCCTCACGGTTACGCTGGCGGCGTTCGATGAACTGCAGCGCCTTGCGCGACATGGCGTCTTGCCACTTCTCTTTGGCAGCCATGGCGAACACGTCCGACGCCATGTCCTGCATGATTTCGCGGTTAACGCCGAAACGGCTGAGGATGACCTTGCGCACCTCAGCCGGACTCCACCAGAACAACACATAGGCCGACGACGGACGTAGCTCGGGACGACGCATGAGCAGCGGAATGAGCGTTGGCTCGTTCTGGCTCATGGCGACGATATTCTCAATCGCCTGTTGCGACAGAGTGGCCTTGCCGTTCTTCAGCAAGGTCTCGATAACGGAAATCTCCTCCCCCTCGACGAGAACCTCGGACAAAAGGCTCGACAGCCCCTTGCGCGCGGCCAGCATCTGGCGGTGAGGAAGCTTACCGTGACGGGCGCAGTAGTTCAGGTCGGCGTCGCTGAGCGCTTCGCCGTCCTCAATCAGAGGACGGGCGACCTCGGCTTCGTCGACCAGCAACAGGCGGACCAGGGAGTTCGGCAGTTCGGCCAGGATGCTCAACCGCTTGGCGACACGGGCGCGTTCGGCCACATCGGATTCGCGCAGCATTTCGACCAGCAGATCGGCCGTGACGGCGCGCTCAAACGCGTTGATGCGGCTTTCGGGTAGGCAGACGACGTCGGCCAGCCGGCGCATCAGCACCTGGCGCGATGGCGCCGACGGCGGGATTACGGCCAGGTCGTCGAACACATCAACGGCCGCGTCGTCACCGGCGGG
This sequence comes from uncultured Asticcacaulis sp., assembly GCA_965650705.1. Classification (GTDB taxonomy): domain Bacteria; phylum Pseudomonadota; class Alphaproteobacteria; order Caulobacterales; family Caulobacteraceae; genus Asticcacaulis. The sequence continues at coordinate 7,759 of CBFGPQ010000019.1, forward strand.
CACGGAATCGATCGGTTCTTCAGAAAGCGGGCTGGCATTAAGCATAGCGGGCATGATGCCGGGGATGCGTTAAGTATTTGTATAGGCAAAGGCGCGGCAAAGCTGTGCATACGTTGCGGCGCCGCTCAAGCAGACCCCGGTCCTGGCGTCGGACGCGGGTGAGATTGAAAGGAAAAGGCTCCCCGATGCGTCAGGGAGCCCAAATTCATTGTGACGTCGCTTTGACGCCGAAGCCGTGAGTCGAGAAGCAGGCGGCGAGCGACGGCTGTATTTTTATACAGCTGAGCTGCGCCAACGCACTTATCGACCACGGATTTGGATGTCAAAGACCGTCGAAGAGGGCGGTGGACAGGTAACGCTCCGCGAACGAGGGGATGATCGCAACGATCGTTTTCCCGGCATATTCGTCGCGGCCGGCCAGGCGGAACGCGACTTCCAGCGCCGCGCCCGACGAGATGCCGACCGGCAGGCCTTCGGTGCGCGCGGCCTTACGCGCCATGGCAAACGCCGCATCGTTCGACACGGTTTCAACGCCGTCGATAATGCCGCGGTCGAGGATGCCCGGCACGAAGCCTGCACCAATGCCCTGGATCTTGTGCGGGCCTGGCTCGCCGCCCGACAGGATGGGCGAGGCTTCCGGCTCGATCGCGATCATCTTCACCGACGGCTTCTTCTTTTTCAGGATGTGGCCGATACCGGTGATCGAACCGCCCGTGCCGACACCCGATACGACCGCGTCGACGGCGCCATCGGTATCGTTCCAGATTTCCTCAGCTGTCGAGATCTCATGGATGTAGGGGTTGGCTTCGTTTTCGAACTGCTGCGGCATGACCGCACCGGGTGTCTCGCTGAGCAGTTCCTGGGCGCGGTTGACCGCACCGCGCATACCCTTTTCCGCCGGCGTCAGCTCCAGCTTGGCGCCCAATAGCACCAGCATCTTGCGGCGTTCGATCGACATCGATTCCGGCATGACCAGGATGATGTTGTAGCCCTTGGCGGCCGCGACGAAGGCCAGCGCGATGCCGGTATTGCCCGAGGTCGGCTCGATGATCGTGCCGCCGGGCTTCAGCTTGCCCGACGCTTCCAGCGCCTCGATCATCGAAATGCCGATACGATCCTTCACCGAGGCCATGGGATTGAAGAATTCAAGCTTGGCCAGCACCGTGCCCTTGGCATTATATTCGGCCGACAGGCGCGGCAGGCGGATCAGCGGCGTGTCGCCCATCGTGTCGAGGATCGAATCAAAGACCCTGCCACGGCCCTTGCGGGCAAAGCGGCTGGCTGTGGCGGACGGCTTCAGGTCGTCGGAAGAGGCCATGGGACGTGCTCCTTGAAGAAACGTTAAAAATAGTGAAGAGGCAGATGCCTTACGCGACAAGGGAAAGCGTGCGCCCGTGCGCTTGTGTTAATCCCTCGTTAAGAACATTTTAAGAGATATTATCGCGTCTTAACTTTCCGGTTAAGCCAAATCACCTCACATCTTGTGTGAGACAAACTAATCTTACCGCCCTGTCAAGGTGCGCGCCCGCTGAAAAGGCCCCCGAAAAGGCCTGAAGAGAAGGTATGACGATGAGCATGGATGATCTTTCGCCGGTATTGACCACCGCCGCGCCCACCGAAGACAACGACTCCACCGCAGGTGCATCGTCCGAAACGCCCACACCCCAGGACGAAGCCGCGTCGGTAACCGCCGAACTGGCCGGGCGCCATGAACTGGCCACCCAGATGGTCGCCAAGCTGTGCCATGACTTCATCTCGCCCGCCGGCGCCATCATGTCTGGGCTGGACCTGCTGGAGGACCCGTCCGCCCAGGACATGAAGCAGGAAGCGCTGAACCTGATCTCGACCTCCGCCAAGAAGCTGGTGGCGCTGGTCTATTTCGCCCGCGTCGCCTTTGGCGCCGCCAATACGGCCGAGGCCTTCAATGCGGCCCAACTGAACAAAATTCTGAACGACGTCTATGCGTCCTTGCGCGCCGAACTCGACTTCCGCATCGAGCCGAATGTCATTTTCGAAAAGCCTGCCGCGCGTGCCCTGCTGAACCTGGGCCTGCTGGCCGGCAATGCCCTGCCCATGGGCGGCAAGATGCGGCTGGAAGCCTCGAACGAAGACGGCCAGCTGATTATTACCGCCGAAGCTCGCGGCCCGCGCGCCCGCCTCAAGCCCGAGGTGGTCGAAGGCCTGAGCGGCGTGCCCCTGAGCGATGGCCTGGCCGGTCAGTGGATTCAGCCGCATTGGCTGTACAGCGTCGTGTCCGAAGCCGGTGGCGAAATCAGCTGGACCGCCGAGACGGACATCCTGATTATCACCGTAAAGATTCCGGTCTGATCGGGCTCAGGCATGCTCCGCGTGCCGGACAGACTTGTCACTGCCCTTGCGCACGGTCTCGACCGACAGCGCCCCCTCCGGCAGCGGCTTGAGAAGCGTTTCTTCCGGCTTGCTGAGATATAGCCAGTCCATCCATGACTCTGGCCGGAGCACCACGATCTGGCGATTGTGGTAGGGGCTTATGTCCGGTCCCGGCTCGGTGGTCAGCATGGTAAAGCTCGGCGGTCGATTGCCTTCGCCCTCGCGCCACAGTCCGGCGATGCAGAGGAAGGGCGCGTCGTTCAACGTAAACCGATGCTTGGCCTTTGGATACTTCATGCCCGTAAACTCGAAGAAGGCTGACGCCGGGATCAGGCATCTTCGGCTGTCGCCGAAATGCCGGCCTTCGGAGCGGAAGTTGAACACCGGTCCGCCCCTGCCCTTTGGCGGAAAGCCGAACGTCATCTGCGCCAGTTCGACACCATTGCCCGCCTGACGCATGACAGGCCCCATCGACCCGATACGAATATCATCGGCCTGCGGCAGATCGTCCGCGGATTGGTGTGAAGGCATACCGATATCCATTGCTTGCAGGGCCTGCATGTAGGTCTGCCAGCGGACATGCTGTTCGTAATCGTTGCACATGGCAAAAAGGCTTCGGAAAAGGGCCTACTGCCACGCAAAACACCTCTGCTTTTCAAAGGCGGCACGCGGCCAAACTACTCATGACGGCGTAAAATTTCAGTACCCGTCGCCGCCTTTCTTCTCTTACGTAATCCTTACGCCCACACAGCCAATACCTGCGATATCATTACGCATCTTGCGCTATGACGTTCGCATTCGCAGCATTGCGTACCCCGGCTGCGACCTCCCCTCGCAAAAAGGATACGACCATGGCCGACTCCCCCAACGATATTCCCAACCGCGTCAAGGCATCTGCGGAAAACGCCCAGAACGCCGCACAGAATACCGCCCAACGCGCCGCCGAAGCCGGCCGCGAAGGCATGCGCCGCGCCAGCGAAAACGCGTCGAACATGGCTAGCCGAGGCCTGGAAATGGGCAACCAGGCCATGGGCGCCTATGTCGAGGCCGGCAAGCAAGCGGCCTCTGCCCTGGGCGACGTCAACAAGGCCATGACCGACGCCTATAGCCGCTCGCTCACCGACTATGACGAACTGTCGAAGAAGGCGCTGAGCTGCCGTACGACGCAGGACGTCATTGACCTGCAGACGACCGCGCTACAAAAGATGCAGGACAATATCAACGAGACGGCGCGGATCTACAGCCTGTTTATTAGCGCCTTCACGCGCTCCGTCGAGCCGGTCGCCAGTCGCGGCGCCCAGGCAGCGGATAAGGCCGCCGAGCAGGCGAAAACGACCGTTGGCGCCTAAGCGCTTCTAACTTGAAATCCACCAGATCTGGCCGGGCGGTGGCCTGTTCATTGCCCGGCTTTACCTTATCGCGGTCCATGGCTTTGACAGCAGGGTTGCGCAGGTGATCAGGCCAACCAGCGAATAGGTCTGGGGGAAGTTGCCCCAAAGTTCGCCAGTATCGACGTTGACGTCTTCAGACAGCAGGCCCGAATGCGTCCGCCGCGCCAGCATGGCTTCGAACAGGTCGCGCGCCTCTTCCGTCCGGCCCATCATGTGGAGGGCCTCGATGTACCAGAAGGTGCAGAAGTTGAACGCCGTCTCCGGCTCGCCGAAATCGTCCGGCTCGACATAGCGGTAGAGATTGTCGCCATGGCGCAACTGGCGCTCAACCTCGGCGAAGGTGGCCACGCAGCGCGGATCGTCCGCCGGCAGGAAACCGAGCTCGAACAGCTGCAACAGGCTGGCATCGACCTCCTCGCCGCCGAACGAACCGGCGAAATAGCCTTTTTCCGCGTTCCACGCCCGCTCCTCGATGGCGCGGCGGATGGTGTTGGCGCGCTCGACCCAGTACATCGTCCGCTCGACCAGCCCCAGTGACGACGCGGCATTGGCCAGCCGGTCGCACGCCGCCCAGCACAGCAGCGCCGAATAGGTGTGGACGCGGGCAATGGTGCGGAACTCCCACAGGCCAGCGTCGGGCTTGTTGTACATGGCAAAGGCGCGCTCACCGACCTTCTCCAGGGCGTGGAAGTCCGCGACACTGCCCTGGTGGAGGAAGCGCTGATCGAAGAAGGACTGGGTGAGCGGCAGGACCATCTGACCGTAGACGTCGTGCTGGAAGTGTTCATAGGCCTGATTGCCGATACGCACCGGTCCCATGCCGCGATAGCCGTTCATGCCGGGCGCCAGGCGCTCAAACAATTCGGGTTCAAGGCTGACGCTGTAAAGCGGCTGGACGTGGCCACCCGCCGACCGGTCTGTCAGATTGCGCAGATAAACCAGATAGGATTCCAGCATGTCGGCACAGCCCAGGCGATTGAGCGCGCGCACGACGTAATAAGCGTCCCTGATCCAGCAGTAGCGGTAATCCCAGTTGCGCTCGGTCCCTGGCGCTTCGGGAACCGAGGTCGTCAATGCCGCGACGATGGCGCCGGTTTCCTCGAAGGAACACAGCTTGAGCGCGATGGCTGCGCGGATGACGGCGCCCTGCCATTCCAGCGGCAGGTAAAGCGTCCGCACCCAGCTCTGCCAATAGGCGGTCGTTGCGCGCAGCATGTGCTCGGCGTCGTTCAGAACATCGGCCGGGTAGGACTCATCGAGGCCGAGGTGGAAGGCCAATGGTCCTTCGAGGCGGAAGGTCTGGCAATCCCGCAAGTAGGTCAGCGGCGCATTAGTCGTCAGCCGCATGGCCACGGCGCCGCAATCGTAGCGGATATGGCTGGAACCTGTCGTTTCACGTGCCAGATCGCTGCCCCAGTTTCCGGTCGGCTTGATGCAGACGCGGATGCGCGGTGTGCCCGACAGCGGCCGCACCAACCGGTAGAAGGCCCACGGCCGGAAGGTCCGGCCCATCTGGTGGAAGCGCGGCGCGAAGTCGACGACTTCCAGGCTGCCGCCCTTGGAATCGGTCAGGACCGTGCGTAGGCAGGCCGTATTGCGGATATAGTCCTGTTCGATCGCCACCTGGTCTTCGATTTCGATGGCCCACAGACCCGCCTCGTCCGGGCCCGCCGATGGGCTGAGCAGACTGGAAAAGACCGGTTCACCGTCGACACGCGGACAGCATGCCCAGACAAAACGCCCGCGTCGGTCGATCAGCGCTGCCGCCGCGCAATTGCCGATCGGCGCCAGGTCGAGTTCGTGCTGGGGGGCTGCGGACGAAGCGTCAGTGGCCGCTTGTGAGACCAGGTCCGGTTGGAGGTCAGGACGGCTATCCGGCATAAAAATCTCCCTTAGAAGCAAAACATTACTATCACGGCGGACACCCTAGGCGAGTTCACAAAAATTTGCAGTCATAATCACAGAAGCGAGAGATTCCGTAAAAATACATATAAGGCCGTAGACACCATGATTATCATTTAATAACGTAAACAACGCGCACATTGCGCCTTACTGATTTCTTATTTTTTCAATTACTTTAGAATAACTAAAATTTATCTATGCATTTTCTGTATTTATTCCTCCAATAACAGGGAATATCAGTTTTTGCACGTATGAAGGTGTGGGGCGCGTAGCGTACACAAGAGGAGGCTGAGGTTATGACTGGATACATATTGCACCCGAACCGATGGGCGTGGTGCGGCGCATGACCGTTGCCGATGTTACAAGACTTCGCCTCGATACTGTGTCGCTTTTTCTAGATCTCGACGGCACTTTGGCGCCGTTCGCCGCCACGCCGGACGGCGTGGGTCCGGACGGCGAGCGCAATGCCCGGCTGAAACGCGTTGTCGAAAGATTGGAGGGGCGCGTGGCGGTCATCAGCGGCCGTTCATTGTCCGACCTCGACCGCATCCTGGAAGGGGCGGTCGCCGCAGTGGCCGGCAGTCACGGTCTGGAGTTGCGCACACCGGACGCCTTGATCGCCAATGAGGCCCATCCGCAATTGGCGCTTGCCATGGCCGAGCTTGAACAGTTCGCAGGGCAGTTCGCTGATGTCCGGATCGAAACCAAGCCGTTCAGCGTTGCCTTTCACTATCGCGGCAACCCCGCCGTCGAGGCCATGGCCCAGGTCTTCGCCGACGACCTGGCCAGCCGCACGGGATTGAAACTGCAACGCGGAGCCATGGTCGCGGAATTTCTTACCCCCGGCGGCGACAAGGGCCAGGCCGTGCGCGCCTTCATGGCCGAGTCGCCGTTTGCCGGCACCACGCCAATCTTTGTCGGCGACGACCTGACCGATGAGGATGGTTTTTCCGCAGCGCTTTCTTACGGCGGTTTCGGCATTCTTGTTGGTCCGCCACGCAAGACCCATGCCCGCTATCGTCTGCCCGACGAACGCGCCGTCCATGCCTGGCTGGACCAGGCCCTCAGTGAAGATGTTTTCAGTCTGGAGAGTCCCCTGTGAGCCGCCTGATCGTTGTTTCCAACCGCGTCAACCCTCCCGCCGATTCCGGCGTCGGCACGGCCGGCGGCCTGGCCATGGCGCTGGCCGCGGCGCTGCGCGAAGACAAGGGCCTGTGGTTCGGCTGGTCGGGCCAGACGGTCGAACAATATACCGGCCAGATTTCGATGCAGAAGGTCGGTGGCGTCACTGTCGCCCTGCTCGACCTCGAGCCCCAGGACCAGAACGAATATTACAACGGCTATGCCAACCGCACCCTGTGGCCGCTGTTTCACTACCGTCCCGACCTGGTCAGCTATGAACGCAGCTTCGACGAAGGCTATACCCGGGTCAACCAGCGCTTCGCCGACACGCTCTTGCCACTGATCGCGCCTGACGACCTGATCTGGGTGCAGGACTATCACCTGATCCCCCTGGCGCGCGAACTGCGGGCGCGCGGGGTCACGAACCGCATCGGCTTCTTCCTGCATATACCCTGGCCCGCCCGGCGCATCCTAAGCACCCTGCCCAAGCACGCCGAACTGGTCGAATCTCTCTTCAGCTATGACCTGGTTGGCTTTCAAACCGTAGATGATCGTGAAGCTTTCGAGGACTATGTGGTCCACGACGCTTCGGCGACGCTGACGGCAAACGGCGTCATTACCGCCTACGGCCGGTCGATCCGCGCCCGCGCCTTCCCCATCGGCATCGACGCCGCCGACTTTGCCGAGACGCTGAAAAGCGAGCGCGCCGAGTTGTTCTACAAGGCCATGTTGAAGAGCCAGCGCGGCCGCAAGATGCTGCTCGGCGTCGACCGGCTCGACTACTCCAAGGGGCTTGAAGAGCGCTTCAACGCCTATGACACCTTCCTGACCAACAATCCGGAAATGCAGGAACAGCTCTTCCTGCTCCAGATCGCAACAAGGTCGCGCGACGATGTTGACGCCTATCAGGACCTGCGCAACCGGCTCGACACCATTTCAGGCAAGATCAATGGCGCCCACGCCACGGTCGAATGGGTGCCGCTGCGCTACGTCAACCGCCCCTACCGGCGCGACGAACTGGCCGGGATCTACCGCTCGGCGGATATCGGGCTGGTGACGCCGTTGCGCGACGGCATGAACCTGGTCGCCAAGGAATATGTCGCCGCGCAGGACCCGAACAACCCCGGAGTTCTCATCCTGTCGCAGTTCGCCGGCGCCGCCGAGCAGATGCAGGACGCCCTGATCGTCAATCCGTTGAGCCGCGAGGACATTTCCGAGGCCATCCATCGCGGGCTGACCATGCCGCTCAAGGAACGCAAGCGACGCTGGGAGGCGCTTTACGACAATGTCCAGCGCTTCGACGTTGGCCGTTGGCGTGACGATTTCGTCGCCACGCTGAAAGAGCCTGTGGCGCTGCCGGCGGAGACCGCGCAGCAGGTCGGCGGCGAACTGGAAAAGATTTAAGTCAACGGCATCGTCATGCCCCTGCCGTTGGGGCCTTAACGCGCAGCACCGGCGCGGCTAAAGACGCTGGGCCGTTATGCCAAACCGTTGACTTGCAAACGTTTGTGATTATCTGCACGTTTTTGGCGAAATTCAGATTTCAGTAATCATTTGCGAACCCTCTCTTAACCAAACGTCCGCAATATAGCTCCGACGGGTTGGGCGAAGTGTATCTTTCGTCCCCCCACATTCTCAATACGAGGGTACGTCGTGGACGACTTAATTGCTGAATTCCTGACTGAAACGGCCGAAAGCCTGGAAGTCGTCGATAGCGAACTCGTAAGGTTCGAAGCCAACCCCAACGATCGCAAGACGCTCGACAATATTTTCCGTCTCGTGCACACGATCAAGGGCACGTGCGGCTTCCTGGGCCTTCAGCGCCTCGAAGCGGTCGCCCATGCCGGCGAAACGCTGCTGGGCCGTTTCCGCGACGGCAAGCTGGAAGTCACGCCGATCGCCGTGACGCTGGTCCTGCATTCGATCGACCGCATCAAGGTGATCCTGGCAGGGCTGGAGCAGACCGGTAACGAGCCGGACGGTAACGACCACGACCTCATCGGACAACTTGAAGCGATGGCCGAGGGCCATGAGGTCGATCTGACCGCCGTTCAGACCGTCGAAGTGCCAGATCGCCCTATCAACGGCGAAATCGAACCCGTCGAAATCAATGCGCCGGCGCTCGGCGTAGGCGACATCGACCCGGCTACCGGCAGAGCCCTGCGTCCGGGCGAGGTCTCCGAGGCCGACCTGCAGGCCGCCTTCGATTCAGCGGACGGTCCTGGCATGGGCCTTCAGCCCGGCGATGTCGACCCTGCCACCGGCCGCACCCTGCGCCCCGGCGAAGTTTCCGAAGCCGATCTCGAAGCCGCTTTCGCCGCCGCCGAATCGCCCGACTGGATGAACGAGCCGGTCACCGAAGTCGTCGACACCAAGCCCGAGCCTGTCACCGAAGTCGCGCCTACGCCGGCGCCGGCCGCCGTTAAGGCAACCGCACCTGCGCCCGCTACCGAACCGCTTCAGGGGTTGGGTGGGGAAGACGGCCAAGGCATCAATACAATCCAGTCGATCCGCGTGTCCGTTGATGTGCTGGAAGGCCTGATGACGCTCGTGTCGGAAATGGTCCTGACACGAAATCAACTGTTGCAAATCAGTCGGAACCGCGAGGATTCGGCCTTCGCGACCCCCTTGCAACGTCTTTCGACCCTGACCGGCGAACTCCAGGACAGCGTCATGAAGACGCGCATGCAACCCATTGGCGCCGCTTGGAAAAAGCTGCCAAGACTCGTGCGCGACCTCAGCTACGAACTGGGCAAGAAGATCGACCTCGTCATGGAAGGCGAAGGCACCGAACTCGACCGCCAGGTCCTGGAACTGATCCGCGATCCTCTGACCCACATGGTGCGTAACTCGGCCGACCACGGCCTGGAAGGCACCCAGGAACGCATCGACATCGGCAAGCCGGCCAACGGCACGATCAAGCTGTCGGCTTTCCATGAGGGCGGCTACATCGTCATCCGCATCGCCGATAACGGCCGCGGCCTGAACACCGGCCGCATCCGCGAGAAGATCATCGAGAAAGGCCTCGCTTCGCGCGTCGAAGTCGAAGGCATGAACGATCAGCAGATCCATCGCTTCATCTTCGCACCGGGCTTCTCGACTGCCGCCAAGGTCACCAACCTGTCCGGCCGCGGTGTCGGCATGGACGTCGTGCGCACGAATATCGAACAGATCGGCGGCCAGATCGACCTGACCTCGCTGCCCGGTCAGGGCACGACCTTCACCATCAAGATCCCGCTGACGCTCGCCATCGTTTCGGCGCTGATCGTCGGCGCTGGCGGTCAGAAGTTCGCCGTGCCGCAAACCTCGGTCATGGAACTGGTCCGTACGGGCCAGAATGCTGAGCACAAGATCGAAAAAATCAATGACGCACTGGTCCTGCGCCTGCGCGAAAAACTGCTGCCACTGGTCCAGTTGGGCCCGACGCTGCAGCTCGAAGCGGCAAAGATCGAGGACCCGACCTTCGTCATGGTCATCCAGGTCGGCGAGCGCCGTTACGGCCTGGTCGTCAATGACGTCCTCGACACCGAGGAAATCGTCGTCAAGCCGCTGGCCACCATTCTGCGCGACGTCAACCTGTTTTCCGGCGCGACCATTCTGGGCGACGGCTCGGTCGTCCTGATCCTTGATCCGAATGCCATGAGCGAACGCGCCGGCAATATGCTGGAAGAGAAGCAGGAGGAAGACGCCGAAACGGTCACCGACTCCACCGAGAACGAACGCGTCGCCATGTTGCTGTTCAAGGCCGGTTCGGGCGCGCCCAAGGCGGTCGAGCTGGAGCACATCACGCGCCTGGAACACGTCGAATCTTCGCAGATCGAAATCATGGACGGCCGCGCGGCGCTTCAGTACCGCGGCAAGCTGATGCCAATCCTGACCGTCAACGGCGACTACTCCTCGCTGGTGGCCAACCACGCCGAAGGCACGCATATCCAGCCCCTGCTGGTCCTGACCGGCGAAGGCTATGCCATCGGCCTGGCGGTCGACGAAATTGTCGATGTCGTCGAGGATCGCCTGCAAATCGAACTGTCGCCGGACCGTCCGGGCGTACGCGGCACCGCTGTCGTCGCCGGCAAGGCCTGCGAAATCCTCGACGTCAGCCACTATCATCTGCGCGGCCTGGCTGAACACCAGCGCCGCCCGCAATCCTCGAATGAAGAAAGGGCCGTCGCATGAGCATCCGCGACTACGTAACCCTGCGTGTCGGTGGCCAGTTGTTCGGCGTCGACGCCGCCCGCGTCCACGACGTTTTCCACCCGCGCGGTCTCACGCCAGTGCCGTTGTCGCGCTCGGAAATCGCGGGCGTTCTGAACCTGCGTGGCCGCATCGTCACCGCGGTCTGCGCCCGCCGCCGCTTAGGGCTGCCACCGCGTCCCGAAGGCTCGCCCGAACCCTTGGCCATCGGCCTTGAAGTCCACGGCGATTCTTATGGCCTGGTCATAGACTCGGTCGACGAAGTCCTGAAGCTCGACGATGAGAAGTTCCACTCCCCTCCGGGTAATCTCCCCCCACGCTGGGCAGAAATTATCGTCGGCGTTTATCAATTGGAAAAGGAACTTCTGATAGTATTGGATCCACACACGCTGCTGGATGCCGCACATCTCAAAGCCGCGTAACAGGCTTTATTAGGGAAGTAAAAGATGAAAACCTGCCTCGTCGTCGATGACAGCCGCGTTATCCGCAAGGTGGCCCGCCGCATTCTCGAGAACCTGCAGTTCGAGGTCATCGAAGCCAATGATGGACTCGAAGCCCTGAATTCCTGCAAGGAAAAGATGCCTTCGGCCATCCTGCTCGACTGGAACATGCCGGTCATGGACGGCATCACCTTCCTGCGCCAACTGCGCAAGGAAGACGGCGGCAAGGCGCCTGTGGTCGTGTTCTGTACAACCGAAAACGACCTGGCCCATATCACCGAAGCCCTGACCGAAGGCGCGTCGGAATACATCATGAAGCCGTTCGACGGCGAAATCCTGGAAGCCAAGTTTTCCGAAGTTGGCCTGATCTGATTAACGCCCCGCCGGAAGGGTAGGCTTTTTAAAAGCCAGACTCCCGGAGGGCGCCGCGTCCGCGGACCAAGGCCAGGCGCGACTTAAGGTTTGTGCCGCCCGAATCCGCTCTTGCGGTTACGATAAGACTAAAAAGTATCTGCGTTTTTGTTCACTACAGATGTCCGGGACCATGTCTGTTAACCCTAATCCTGCCGCGTCCTTGCGGCCCATTAAGATCATGATCGTGGACGACAGCGCTGTCGTGCGCGGCCTGATCTCGCGCTGGCTGGAGCAGGAGCGGGATATGGTTCTCGCCGGCCTTGCCATTGATGGCCAGAAGGCGATCGACAAGGTCCGCGAAGTCCAGCCGGATATCCTGATCCTCGACATCGAGATGCCGAACATGGGTGGGCTGGAAGCCCTGCCCAAACTGATCGCCGCCAAGCCCGGCCTCAAGGTCCTGATGGCCTCGACGCTGACGACGCGCGGCGCCAACGTCACCCTGCGCGCCCTGGAACTCGGCGCGGCCGACTATATCCCGAAGCCCGACTCGACCCGCATCGGCGGCGCTGAAGGTTTCCGCACCGAGCTTCTGACCAAGATCCGCGCCCTGTGCGGCCGCACGCGTCAATGGCCGTCGCCCAGCATCGGCGGCACGACTGCCCCTGCCCCGTCGGCCCTTTCACCGGCGTCGACCACCGAAGCCCGGCCTCAGATCGTTCCGATCGGGTCGAAACTCGCTGTTCCGGCCGCTCCGACCATGCGCCCGCGCTCAGGTCCCAAGCGCATCGACTTGCTCGTCGTCGGCGCATCAACCGGCGGCCCACCGGCGCTTCGCACCTTCCTGCTCGGCCTCGGGCCAGACTGGAAACTGCCTATCCTGATCGTCCAGCACATGCCGGCGACCTTTACCGCCATCCTGGCCGAGCACCTCGACAAGTCCCTGCCGCAAAAGGTGCAGGAAGCCAAGGACGGCATGCTGATCGAAAGCCGCAACGTCTATATCGCGCCGGGCGACTGGCACATGACGATCCGCCCCGACCCGATCGTCAAGCAAATCCGCCTCGACCAGTCCCCCCAGGTCAACTGGTGCCGGCCGGCGGTCGACCCCTTGTTCAAGTCCGCCGCCGAAGTCTACGGCAATCACGCGCTCGGGGTCGTGCTGACTGGTATGGGCCATGACGGCCGCGACGGCGCCCAGGCCCTGGTCAATGTCAACGGCACCGTCATGGTGCAGGACGAAGCCTCCAGCGTCGTATGGGGCATGCCGGGCGCCGTGGCCGAAGCCGGGCTTGCCGAAATCATCAAACCGATCGAAGGCCTGAGCGCGGCCTGTGTGGCTTTTGCGCGCGGCGAGCGTCCGTAAAAGGCGGGGAAACAAAATGACAAACGAAGATATCGAACACCTCTCCGCCATGCTCAAGACCCGTTCGGGTCTGATCCTCGGTTCGGACAAGACCTATCTGATCGAAAGCCGCCTGGCCCCGGTCGCGCGCCGTGAAGGCTTCGCCAGCGTCTCGGCGCTCCTGGCGTCGCTGCGCACCAAGCGCGACGAAAAGCTCATGACCATCGTCACCGATGCCATGACGACCAACGAGACCTTCTTCTTCCGCGACAAGGTGCCGTTCGACCAGTTCAAGTCGGACGTCCTGCCCGCCCTATCCAAGTCGCGCATGAACGGCGAGATCAAAGTATGGTGCGCTGCCTGCTCGACCGGTCAGGAACCCTATTCGCTGGCCATGCTGATGGACGAGGCCCGCGCCCAGTACCCGCGCATCAATCTCGACATCCTGGCGACCGACATATCCGACCGCTGCCTGGAAAAGGCGCAGGCCGGCCTCTACACCCAGTTCGAAGTCCAGCGCGGCCTGCCCATCACTATGATGGTCAAGCACTTCGAGAAGGTCGACGAGATGTGGCGCATTTCGCCCAAGTTGCGTCAGTCGATCCGCTTCAAGAAGGTCAACCTGCTCGACGATCTGCGCATGATCGGCCGCCAGGACGTGATCTACTGCCGCAACGTGCTGATCTATTTCGACCTCGAGACCAAGAAGAGGGTGCTGGAGCAGATGGCTACCCTTTTGGCCGACGACGGCTACCTGTTCCTGGGCGCGGCTGAAACCGTGCTCGGCATCACCGACGTCTTCAAGCCAATGCAGGGCATGCGCGGCCTTTACGTCAAGAACCAGGTCGCCCAGTCCACGCCCCTGCGCAAGCTGGCCTGATCCTCTTTCCCAATCCCATGATGGAAGCCTCCGGAAACGGAGGCTTTTTCGTTTTATCAAGCCCTTAACCTGTGTGGCCTAACCTACATGGACGTTCCGCGTGCAGAGGAAGGCTGGAAACATGAGTATGGACCCGTCGGTCCGCTTCGAGCCTGCACGTCTTCTGGCCGTCGACGACGACCCGATCCTGCGCGAATTCGCCGCCGCCGAACTGACCTCCGCCTTCGTGACCGTTGAAACCGCCGCCGATGGTGCCCAAGGGCTGGAGCGCCTCAGGGCCGGCGGCATCGACATTGCCCTTGTCGATCTCGACATGCCGGTCATGAACGGCTTTACGCTCATCGAACGCATACGCGCCGACGAAAAGCTGGCCACCCTGCCCGTGGTGGTGGCCACCAGCCGCGACGACATGGCGGCCATCGACCGCGCCTATACGGTCGGCGCGACGTCATTTGTGCTCAAGCCACTCAACTGGCGCGTCGTCTCTTATCAGCTGTCCTATGTGCTGCGGAACAGCCGCGAGGCCGCGCGCGTCCGCGCCCGCGCCCGTACCCTGCGCCAGACGGTCCGCAGCCAGGACGAGGCGCTGAATCTCTGCCAGGCCGGCATCGATGACCTGCTGCAGAAGATGCTGGATGATCCCGGCCCAGGTAACTTCACCACGGTATGGACCGCGCTTGAATCCCTGAGTCGGGCGCTGCGGGACAAGTCCGCCCAGGCGCAATGATTGCCACATTGAGGCTTGGCTTCACAAAGCCGATCACATCTGGCTGAGATATCGCCTTGCCGGTAGGCTATTTCCATGCCCCGGCCTATGCTTCTCCGACCCGAAAACGGAGGATGCACCATGCAGGTCGAAATCAGGGACGAACACCGCTGGCTGGAAGGTTTTACCGGCGAATGGCAGATGCTGGCCGACCCGGACGCCCCACCGGAAGAAACCACCGACGACTGGCACGAAAGCGGCCGTATGCTGGAAACCGGCTCATGGCTGGTAATCCAATCACGCGGCACCATGCCGGGCGGCGGCAAGGCCGAGAGCATATTCACTGTCGGCTTCGATGCGTCCAGGGGCAAGTATGTCGGCACCTGGATCGGCTCGATGATGGACCACCTATGGGTCTATGAGGGCGTACGCGAAGGCAATGCGCTGGTGCTCAACAGCGTCGGCCCCAGCTGGGATAAACCCGGCCAGATGGACACCTACCAGGACATCTACACACTGGACGGGCCCGACGCCCGCAGCCTGAAATCCCAGGTGCTGCAGAGCGACGGCGCGTGGAAAGTGTTCATGAACGGCAAGTACCGGCGGAAATAGGCGCGTGATACCCTTTCCTGTCCGCTGGCGTGGACCCATATAGCCTGCGGGTTTCAATGAAAGGGCAGCGCCATGAAAACACGCGTACTTGGTAACGGACTGGAAGTTTCTGCGCTCGGTCTTGGCTGCATGGGCATGAGCTGGGCCTACGGACCGTCCGACCGCGACCAGTGCCTGAGCCTCCTGCGCCAGGCCGTCGATCTTGGCGTCACCTTTTTCGACACCGCCGAGGTCTACGGCCCTTTTACCAATGAAGAACTGGTTGGTGAAGCCCTGGCGCCGGTGCGCGATCGCGTCGTCATCGCCACCAAGTTTGGCTTCAAGCTGGGCGAGCCCGGCAGCCTGACTGGCGTCAACAGCCGCCCTAAACATATCCGTGAGGTCACTGAAGCCTCGCTGAAGCGGCTCCGGACCGACCGGATCGACCTGCTGTACCAGCACCGCGTTGACCCGGAAGTCCCGATCGAGGATGTCGCGGGCACGGTCGGCGACCTGATCCAGGAAGGCAAGGTCCTGCATTTCGGCCTGTCCGAAGCTGGCGCCCAGACGATCCGCCGGGCGCACGCAACCTATCCCGTCACGGCGCTGCAAAGCGAATATTCGTTGTGGACGCGCGATCCCGAAGCCGAGATCCTACCCGTCCTCGAAGAGTTAGGCATCGGCTTTGTTCCCTACTCGCCCCTGGGCCGCGGCTTCCTTACCGGCGCGCTCAGAGGTGAAGAGGACCTGACCGAGGACGATTTCCGCCGCCGCACCCAGCCCCGTTTCAACGGCGAGGCGCGCCAGCAGAATCTGCGCGCTGTCGATGCCCTGACCGAGGTGGCGAAGGATCGCGGCGTCACACCCGCCCAACTGGCCTTGGCATGGCTGCTGGCACAGAAGCCATGGATTGCGCCCATTCCCGGCACGCGCCACCTCAATCGCCTGCGGGAGAATATCGCGGCCGCCGACATCACTCTGAACGTGAGCGACCTGAAGCTGATCGAAGAGACAATTGCTGAAACCGGCTTTGCTGGTGCGCGCTACGCTGAAGCGTCATTGGCGATGACAAACTTATAGCCGCAAAAAAGCCCCGGATCGCTCCGGGGCTTTTGTAGCAGACGTATCAAGATTAGCGCGTGCCGGCCGTGCCTGTCGAGGCTGCGGCGTCGAGCGCTGCTGCCTGGGCCTGCAGCTTCGGCAGGGTCGCGGATGCGAAGGTCTTAGTCGACGCATCGGTCGCCGTCGAAGCATAGGACTGGAACAAGGCCGTCGCCTTGTCGAGTTCCGCGCCTTGCAGCTCAACGTATTTCTGGTCGAAGTCCTTACCTGTCACCGACTGAAGGTCAGCCAGCTTCTGCTTATATTCCTGCGGCCACGCCTGGTCGAAGTGCATGTCGGCGGTCGAGCCCTGAATGGCCTTGATCATGTCCTGGCGCGTGGCTGTACCTTCGGTCAGCAGGGTCTGGGCCGCACTCTTGACCTCGGTATCGGTGGAGGTTTTTAGCGCGACCTGGGCTGCCGCGACGCCGAATTCATTGGCCAGATAGGCCTGCTGGATGAAATCCTTGGGCGCGGTCGTGCCAGCAGCCGTCGCGGCGTTATCGGCGACTGGCGGAACGGCAGGCTGGGCCGGCGTAGTCGGCGCGGCGGATGGATCGGTGGTCGGGGTCTGCTGCACCGGTGGGACAGCCTGGCTATCGGCAGGCGTTGGAGCGGTGGCATCTTGGGCAGAGGCGCCAAAAGCGGCAGCCGTCATGACAGAAGCCAATATAGCGGTGGCGGTATATTTGAACTTACGCGTCATCGCGGTTCCTTTCGAGTATATCCGTAATGAATGAACGCATTTACGCCAGTCAAGGCATCACGTCCGTCGGGATTACGGAGACTAAAGGAAAGAATTGTTACGAATATGACCCCGAGGCAATCCAGATATAAAAATACCGACGCTACATATTCTATAAAAATAAATAATGGATGCGGATTTCTATTAAAAATGCGTCAATTTGGCGAGTCTGTGGCAGGCATGAGGAAAACCTGAGGCCCGCCACCTGTTATCCACAGATCGTTACTTGCCCTTGACGGCCTTCGGCGCCGCGTCTTCGCCACTCTTCTTGAAATAGGCATTAAGCGCCATGGCCGCGTCAGGATGGCCTTCACAGCACTCTTCGATCATGAAACCGACCAGCTCGGAAAAATGCGCGAAGTTGGCGCGGTAGATGATCGAGCGGCCATCGCGATAGGCCGTCAACAGACCGGCGCCTGTCAGGATACTCAGATGGGTGGAGGCGGTGTTGGCGGGAATGCCGACGCCTTCGGCGATCTTGCCGGCGGCGATGCCGTTCGGGCCGGCCTTGACGATGGTGCGGAAGACATTCAGGCGGCCGGGATGAGCCAGGGCAAAAAGATTAACTACCGCATCGTCGTTGGTCATAATTCAGCCTTTTGAGAAATAACGCTAAACGATCAGTATCTATTACGAAATTTTGGAAATATAAAGGCGCGCGGGTCCGCGCGCCTATAAAAATAATGTTATAGGGCGCGACGAATTGCGGCTTGCTTTTTGCCGCGCTTCGCCGGCCTCGTTTACGAGGCCATGCGCAGCGGAGTCTCGTCCATCCGCTCCAGCCAGGCGGCGACATTGCCGGACTCGAAGACACTTTGCGGCATCTTCGCCAAGGCGTCGATGCGGGCCGCCAATTCGATATAGATCTCTTCGTAGGCACGGGCGATATTGGCCATGGCGACATGGGTTTCGCGCGGATCGTCGAAGAACCAGTCGACGATGACCGGCTGGCCGCCGCGGCAGGCCGGCCACTGGCCGCCGGCCGGATGGCCATGCGACAGGCGGATGATGACGTCGAAAACAGGTGCGTGCTTGCCGATATGCGCCTCGACCGGCTTGGTCGAAACCCAGCCGGTATTGTACGGCATCCGATGCAGCATGGCGCGGGCATAGGGACTGATGTCCGACACCGGATCGAAGCCGGCGGAACAGGCCTCGAACCGGCCGGCACCCAGACGGTTCAGCAGGGCTTCCGCCAGAATGGAGCGTGCCGAATTGTGCTCGCAGACAAACAGGACATTGATGGGACCGGATTTCTTTTTCATACGCTCGCCCTTGATACCGGTGCATTCTGTACCGGCCTATGAGAGCATGTAAGCACATACTCATTATTCCATGATTTAAGAATTGGGTAAATGAAGGTTAAATCTTTCCGCGGGCAAAGGGACGAGCATCGTGACGAAGGACAACCCGGATTGGCATCTGGCAGCGGTCGCAACTATTGGATTCGGCAGCACCGCGCATAGGCTATCGACGCCTGGTGTGCAATCTCGCCCAAAAGACTGACAAGTGAACCTAAAACATAACAAGTCGGGTACAGCGGTTTCCACCTAAACCCATTCCGATCTAAAGAATATACCGGCTGAGGTCAGCGTCGCCGGCGATTTCACCCAGGCGCTTGCGGACATAGTCCGCGTCGATCGTGACGGTCTGGCCCGACATGTCCGAGGCCGTGTAGCTTAAGTCCTCCATCACCTTCTCGATGACCGTGTGCAGCCGGCGCGCGCCGATATTCTCGACCTTGGCGTTGACGGTCGCGGCCGCCTCGGCCATGGCCGCGATCGCCCCGTCATCGAAGCCCAGCGCCACGCCTTCGGTCGCCATGAGCGCCTGGTTCTGCCTGATCAGGTTGGCCTCGGGTTCGCTCAGGATGCGGCGGAAGTCGTCCTGGGTCAGAGCCTTGAGCTCGACGCGGATCGGCAGGCGGCCTTGCAGTTCCGGCAGCAGGTCGGACGGCTTGGAGACATGGAAGGCGCCTGAGGCGATGAACAGGATGTGGTCGGTCTTCACCGGTCCGTACTTGGTCGATACCGTCGTCCCCTCGATCAAAGGCAGCAGGTCGCGCTGCACGCCTTCGCGCGAGACGTCGGCGCCGCCGCGGTCCTGACGCGAGGCGACCTTGTCGATCTCGTCGATAAAGACGATGCCTTCGTTCTCGGCCAGTTTCAGTGCTTCATTAGTGACGCTTTCGCTGTCGAGCAGCTTGTCGCTTTCCTCGGTGATCAGCGGCGCCATGGCGTCCTTGACCGTCATCTTGACCGTCTTCTTGCGGCCGCCCATGGCTTTCGACAGCATGTCGGACAGGTTGAAATTGCTGTTGCCAGGCTGGCCCGGGATTTCCATGACGCCGAAGGGCGAGGCCGTCTCGTTCAGCGACAGCTCGATTTCCTTGTCGTCCAGTTCGTTGTTGCGCAGTTTTTTACGGAACACATCGCGCGTCGCCTGGCCGGCATTTTCCCCGACCAGGGCGTCGAGCAGGCGCTCTTCGGCCGCCGCCTCGGCCTTGGCGCGGACACCGGCGCGGTTCTTTTCGCGGATCATGATCTGGGCGGCTTCGACCAGGTCGCGGACGATCTGGTCGACGTCGCGGCCGACATAGCCGACCTCGGTGAACTTGGTCGCCTCAACCTTGATGAACGGCGCCTGGGCCAGCTTGGCCAAACGGCGGGCGATCTCGGTCTTGCCGACACCCGTGGGCCCGATCATCAGGATGTTCTTGGGCGTAATCTCGTCGCGAATGCTCTCATCCGTCGCCTTGCGGCGCCAGCGGTTGCGCAGCGCCACGGCAACGGCCTTCTTGGCGTCGGCATGGCCGATGATGTGGCGGTCGAGTTCCGAAACGATTTCGCGGGGAGAAAATGTGGTCATAGGGGCTTCCGAAAAGTACCGCGCGGTCTTGGGGTCAAGCGCGGCAAACAGGGCATTATTCAAACAGCGCTAGTCACGCGCGGCCTTCTAGCTTCAGTATCTGCGCGCGCGTTTCCTTCGAACACATCTCGCTCTTTTCGGCGAAGCTGTTGTCGGCGGCCAGGACACGCGCCTTGATGGCCGCTTCCTTCAACTGCTGGACATTGTTGACGCGGCTATAGGCCCACAGCTTCCAGCGCGGCGTCATATAGGCCTTGTACAGCCAGTTCATCGGCCAGCCGGAGACGCCGATAAAGATCGACACCATCATGACGCTCATCGGCGCCATGCCCGACGGCACGATCAGCAGGGCCTGGGCCCACGCCACCATCATGATCAGCGTCGCCGGCATGTTGATGGTCAGGCGCGCCTTGTCGATGGCTTGATCGATGGTGATGCGGTCGGTCATGACAGCTGTTCGAGGGTGACGTTGCCGTTGGTGTAGACGCAGATGTCGCCGGCGATCTTCATGGCCTTTCGAGCGATGATTTCCGCGTCGGGTTCGTATTCCAGCAGCGCGCGCGCCGCCGACAGCGCATAGGTACCACCCGAACCGATGGCGGCAACGCCGTCTTCGGGTTCCAGCACGTCGCCAACGCCGGTGATCGTCAGGATATGGTTGCGGTCGCCAACCAGCAGCATGGCTTCGAGACGGCGCAAATAGCGGTCGGTGCGCCAGTCCTTGGCCAGGTCGACACAGGCCCGCGCCAACTGATCCGGATAGAGTTCCAGCTTGGCTTCTAGCCGCTCAAGCAGCGTAAAGGCATCAGCCGTGGCGCCGGCAAAGCCGACGATAACCTTGCCGCCCGCCAGCGTGCGGACCTTTTTGGCGCCGCCCTTGACGATGGTCGGGCCCATCGAGACCTGGCCGTCGCCGGCGATGACGGTCTTGCCGTTCTTGCGGACAGCTACGATGGTCGTGCCGTGCCAGTTGGGAAAATTTGAGTCTGTCATGGCCCCTTAACTGGCTGTTTTGTGACGCGCTTTCAAGGGCCAATTCGTGGACTTGTCATGCGGCTATTCGTCAGCCAAGACTTGGCAAAACAGAGGACACGCCCAATGACCGTCACTCGCCGCACGATCGCTGCCACCCTAATGCTCGGGTTGGCGGCCGGACACGCCCGCGCCACTTCCGTCACCCTACCCATGCCGCGACTGGCGATTGCCGGCCTGACGCACGGCCATGCCCACTGGGTCTTCCAGGCGGCCAAACGCGGCGACACATTCGAAATCGCCGGTATTGCCGAGCCCGACCGCGAACTGGCCCGTCAGTATGTCACGCAATATGGCCTGAGCATGGATCTGGTCCATGACGACCTGGCCACCATGCTCGACAAGGGAGAACCGCTGGGCGTCATGGGTTACGGCTCTGTCGCCAGCCACGTCGATATCGTGCGCGTCGCCGCGCCACGCAAAATCCATGTCATGGTCGAAAAGCCTCTGGCCGTCAGCCTTGCCGATGCGCGCGAAATGGCCAGCTTGGCGAAAAAGCACAATATCCATCTGCTGACCAATTACGAGACGACCTGGTATCCGACGGTCGA
Source organism: uncultured Asticcacaulis sp. (assembly GCA_965650705.1). Classification (GTDB taxonomy): domain Bacteria; phylum Pseudomonadota; class Alphaproteobacteria; order Caulobacterales; family Caulobacteraceae; genus Asticcacaulis. The sequence goes on from CBFGPQ010000019.1 coordinate 29,330, forward strand.
GGCAGCGCAAGGCCTTCTGGCGGGCGGCACTATCGGACCGCTGCGCAAGGCCGTCTTTCATGCCGGCCATAAAGGTCCCAAGGAGATCGGCGTCGGGCCTGAGTTCCTCAACTGGCTGACCGATCCGGTGCAAAACGGCGGCGGGGCGATTATCGACTTTGGCTGTTATGGCGCCAATCTGATGACCTATCTTCATCAGGGCAAACGCCCCGTCAGCGTCACCGCCGTCACGCGCACCTTCAAGCCGGATATCTACCCAAAGGTCGATGACGACGCGACCATCATCGTCGACTATGGCGATGCCCAGGCCATCATCCAGGCGTCGTGGAACTGGCCGGTATCGCGCAAGGACATGGAGCTTTATGGCGCGACGGGCCAGATTATCGCCGACGACGGTACGACCATGCGGATCATGACCGAATCCGGCGCAAAGCCCATCACTGCGCCCGAGCGGCGACGCTCAGGCAATGACCCGTTCGCCTATTTCTGCGCTGTCATCCGCGGAGAGATCAGCCTTCAGCCGTTCGAACCCTCGGCGCTGGAAAACAATCTGATCGTCATGGAAATCCTCGATGCTGCACTCCGCAGTGCCAAAACAGGGCAGACGGTCCACTTCACCTGACGAACTCTTGCCGATCTGGCGTTTCACTGTTATCGAATTGTCAGACAAGAGGGAAACGCCATGTTGAAGCAGATGACCAGCCTGGCACTTGCGCTCGGCTTGATGACGACGCCTGCATGGGCACAGGACAGCTTTCCCGTCACTATCACGGTCGATGCGGCGAAATCCCAAGGTCCACTGAAACCCGTCTGGCGCTTTTTCGGCGCTGACGAGCCAAACTACGCCACCATGAAGGACGGCCAGAAGCTGCTCGATCATCTGGGCGAACTGAGACCCAAGCAGGTCTATTTCCGCGCCCACAATCTTCTAAATACCGGCGATGGCACCCCGGCCTTCAAGTGGGGCAGCACAAACGCCTATACCGAGGACAAGGACGGCAGGCCGATTTACAACTGGATGATCACCGACATGATCATCGACAGCTATCTTGAGCGCGGTGTCCGTCCCTATTTGCAGGTCGGCTTCATGCCCGAAGCCCTGTCGTCGGCGCCTGAAGGCACGCCGTACCGCCATTCCTGGCGGCCGGGCTTCAAGTATGAGCTGATCGAAGGCGGCTGGAACTATCCGCCCAATGACTACAATAAGTGGGAAGAGCTGGTCTATCAGTGGACGAAACACAATGTCGAAAAGTATGGCAAGGACGAGGTCCTGACCTGGTATTTCGAGGTGTGGAATGAGCCCAATGGCCCGTCCTACTGGAAGGGCACGCCGGAGGAATTCTACAAGACGCACGACTACGCTATCGCCGGCGTCAAACGCGCCCTGCCCGAAGCCAGGGTCGGCGGGCCGGACGTCGCGGGCTCCGGCGGCGCCTTCATGGATGGTTTCCTCAAGCACGTCGTGTCGGGCAAGAACTACGCGACAGGTGAAACCGGCACGCCGACCGACTTCCTGGCTTTCCACGCCAAGGGCCAGCCGAAGTTCGTCAGTGACGATTCTGGGGGCCACGTCCAGATGGGCATGACCAACCACCTTAATGCCATCGATACCGGCTTCAAGAAGATCGCCGCTGTGCCGGAGCTGAAGGACACGCCGATCGTTATCGGCGAAAGCGATCCGGAAGGCTGCGCCGCCTGCCCGGGCAAGGCCAACGGCTATCGCAACGGTACCATGTACTCCAGCTATACCGCCGCTTCGTTTGCCCGCATTTGGGAGCTGTCCGACCGGCACAAGGTCAATCTCGAAGGCGTGCTGACCTGGGCCTTTACCTTCGAAGACCAGCCGTGGTTCGCCGGCTATCGCCAGTTGGCGACCAATGGCATCGACCTGCCGGTGCTCAACGTCTTCCGCATGTACGCTAAGTTTGGCCCGGAGCGAATCGCCGCCAGCAGTTCGGCGCAGGTACCACTCGATGACATGATGGCTTCGGTCACGCAGAAGAATGATGTCGGCGTTATGGCGACGCGCGACGGCGCTAAGATCGCCGTGCTTGTCTGGCATTACAACGATGACGACCTGAAAGGCCCGGATGCGGCGGTGACGTTCAACCTGTCGGGCCTCGGCAAGGCAAAGACGCGCAAGGTCACGCAGTACCTGGTCGATCCCAAGACCGCCAACGCCTATACCGCCTGGCAGGCCATGGGATCACCGCCGTCGCCCAATCAGGATCAGTACAAGGACCTGGAAGTCGCCTCGGTCATGCACCCAACAGCTTTGCCACCGCTGACGGTCACGAAGGGTGCTGCCAAACTCGATCTCACCCTCGTGCGCCAAGGCGTAACGCTGCTGATCGTCGAATAGGCTTGGATCAGGAGGCATTCGGTCTTATCTAGCCGTCATGCTCACTGATGACGAAATCGACCGCTATGCCCGCCACCTCGTGCTGAAGGAAATCGGCGGCCAGGGGCAGTTGAAACTGAAAGCCGCCAAGGTGGCGCTGGTCGGCATGGGCGGGATCGGTGCGCCAGCAGCCCTTTATCTGGCGGCAGCCGGCGTCGGGACATTGGGCCTTATCGACGACGACACGGTATCGCTGAGCAACCTGCAAAGGCAAGTCCTCTATGGAACCGGCGATATCGGTCAGTCCAAAGCCGGCACCGCCAAAAACGCCCTTCAGAACATCAATCCGCATACCAACTGTAATATTCATGCCGTGCGCCTCGATGACGATAATGCGGCAGATGTCCTTGGTCGCTACGACATAGTGCTCGACGGCTGCGACAACTTCCCAACGCGGCTGCTGGTCAATCGCATCTGCCTGAGCTTGAAAAAGCCGCTGGTGTCGGCAGCGCTTGGCCGCTGGAGCGGGCAATTGTCGGTGTTCGATGGCACGCCCTGCTATCAGTGCCTGGTCCCGGAAATTCCGCCCGATGCCGAAACCTGCGAGCGCGTTGGCGTCGTCGGCGCGCTGGCCGGCGTCATGGGCTCTTTGGCGGCGCTGGAAACGATCAAGCTAATTACCGGTGCAGGCGCCCCCTTGCGCGGGCAACTGATGATCTTCGACGGCCTGACGATGCAGTCGCGCGTTGTCAAGCTGTCGGTCGACCCGGATTGCCCGGTATGCCACGGCTAGAAGATAGTTTTCCCGGCGCACAAACTATGGCATGATCGTTTCAATCGCAAGCATATGCGCGCCGCAGGATAGGATGCAGCCAGGATCACCTACCTGACGGATGCCCCATGCCGCCTGCCACAGCCTCAGCCGCGCCCGCCAAAGATGACAAGGAGGGCATGCTCTATCCGGTCGTCAAGCACACCCTGATCGAAGACATCTACGCCTTCGCCATCGGCTGTTCGTTTGTCGTGCTGGGCATCATGTTCCTGAAGGCGGCCGGCCTGGTTACCGGCGGAGTTGCCGGCATCGCGCTGCTGGTTTCATACCTTGTGCCCCTGCCCGTCGGCTTGCTGTTCCTGCTGATAAACATCCCGTTCTTCCTGTTCGCCTGGCCGGCCATGGGCAGGCGCTTCATGGTGAAGACCGTCATCGTCAACCTGGCCATCATGGCTGGCGCGCAGGCCGCGCCCTTCGCCTTTCATCTCGACAAGGTCCATCCGGTCTTTGCCGCCCTTTTCGGCGGCACGGTCATCGGCATGGGTATCCTGTCGCTGGCCCGTCATAGTGCGGGCGCCGGCGGCACGGGCGTGCTGGCGCTGTACCTTCAGAAGATCCGCAACATCAATGCCGGAAAGACGCAGATGGTTTGCGACGCCCTGATCCTGTCGGCCTCGATCTTCGTCCTTAACGGCCAGCAGATGCTGTTCTCCATCCTGTCAGCCGTCGCCATGAGCGGCGTATTGATCGGCTTCCACAAGCCCGAACGTTACATCGGGCGTTAATCGTCGGTGTAGACGCTGTCACCGACAAAGATCATTTCCGGATCGGGCTGGGGTGGTGTCTTCTTCGACGCGAAGGCAAAGAATTCGCGCTTAACCGTGCCGTCGGCATAGGTCAGGGTGATTGTGTGGTCCTTGACCATGTAGGTGCCGCTCTTGCCGTTGCTGCTGCTGACCGCGGTCGCCCAGCCGCTCATATCACCGGAACTGACCGCACCGACATCCGAGGCTTCAACGAAACGGCCGTCGGGCGCGAAAGCGATCTTGCTCTTGATCGCGATCGTCACCTCGCCGCCCAGGGCCGAATTACCGCCACCCGACAGGCGCTTGTAGGTGGTCAGAAGCTTCGCCGCCGAGGCCGGATAGGCCTTGAAGAACCGGCCCTGCTGAAGCGCGTAGCTGTTGGACTTTCCCGTTGATCCCGTCAGCACAAAGGCCGCGCCGGCCTTGCTCCACGTCCCCCACGACCGCGGCCGTGTCTGCCGATCGGCCGCAAGGTCCATATCTTCCAGCGCCTGATCACCTATTTCGACATAGCTGCCATCCTTGAACAGAACGATCGGTTCGAAATCCATCGCCGCCATGCCGCCAACACCAAAGGTTCCAATCAGCCGGAAATAGACACCTTCGACCTTGGTCCAGTTCCGGCTGAAACGCGCATTAGGCGCCGCTTTTGCCGCCACTGGCTTCACTGCGGCAACGGGCGCAGCTGGCGTCATCGTCGCGTTGCCGGGCTTGCCGAAATTGGCCAGGCACAGCAGCAGGAGCTGCGGAATGTGCGACTGGCTTTCCGCTTTCGCTGGCGCGCGGATATGACAGACGCCGCCGCCGCTTTCCGAGGCAACCAACATATGAATCTGCCCGCTGTCCTTGCTGAACGACCGCACGACAAAGGCGATGGCTGTGCCGGTCGAGGTATCGACCTTGGGTTCTGGGCCGGTCGATGCGGAACCGAGCGTTCCTTCCAGCCGGGCAATCGCCGCGCTTAAACGCCCGCCCGGATCGGCGGCCGGGCCACCGTCTTCCTCCATGGCCACGGTAATGCCGAGCGGATTGTCATAGGCCAGCGGTCCAGCGTGCGCAGCCACAGGCGCGGCCAGCAGCACGCCAAGCCCGGCAACGGATTTAAAGCACAGCATAGACGGTCTCCCGAACGCAGGATACCCGCCCCCGGTCGTACCCTACCGTCAGAATCGCGACGAAACGATGACGGCTCGACCTGTTTACACGACTTATCCCCGCACCATAAACACGTCGCGCAGCCGGTCCTTGACCTCATCCATAATCTGCTTCTGCCGCGTCGACAGGGTCGCGCCGTCGTGGAGCAGATGATCGGACAGGATATTCATCGCCCGCTCATAGGGCGTCTGAGGCAGGCAATGGCTGCTTTCCGCAATGCGCTTAAGCGATTCCGCGATGAGTCTCGGGTCTTCCGATGCGAACAGGTCGGCGTAATCGCGCGCCTTATCCCTCGGCCATTTCCTGATCATCACCATGATTGCTCCATGCGAACCCGGCGGGCATACTGCACTTCATGAAATCAGGAAGTAATTTGCCAGCGGCGGCGATGGTATCAGAAGGTGGCAAAAACCCGGTTAAGATGGCGCGCATTAGACAAGCCTCCGCTTTTCCTGTATAGAGCGCGCCTTCATCCCCGAAATATCAGTCCGAAAGCCGCTTGCCTTGGCCCATACGCTCGACCTGTCTCAAAAGCCTGCCCCCACTCAGCTGGTGAACATCACCGGCCTGACGCGCGACGGGCTGACCCAGGCCCTAATCGAGTCAGGGGTAGTCGAGGCGCGCAAGGCCAAGATGCGCATGCAGCAGATCTGGCGCTGGGTGCATCATTACGGCGTGACCGACTTCGACCAGATGACCGATATCGCCAAGGACCAGCGGGCCCTCTTCCACGACAAGTTCACCCTGGCCCGGCCGGAAATCGTCGAGCGCCAGGTGTCGAAGGACGGTACGCGCAAATACCTGATCCGCATGGCGCCCGGCATCGAGGTCGAAACCGTCTATATCCCCGATGTCGGCCGTTCGGGCGCGCTCTGCGTCTCCAGCCAGGTCGGCTGCACGCTCAATTGCTCGTTCTGCCACACCGGCACGCAAAAGCTGGTGCGCAACCTGACGACCGCCGAAATCGTCGCCCAGGTCCAGGTGGCGCGCGACGACCTTGGCGAATGGCCATCGCCTAAGGAAGACCGCAGGCTTTCGAATATCGTCTTCATGGGCATGGGCGAGCCGCTCTACAATCTCGATAATGTCGCCGCCGCCATCGACATCATCTCCGACAACGAAGGCATCGCCATTTCGCGCCGCCGCATCACGGTGTCGACCTCGGGCGTCGTGCCCGAACTGCCGGCCTTGGGCGAGCGCACCGCTGCCATGCTGGCCATCTCGCTGCACGCGACGAATGACGAGCTGCGCGATGTGCTGGTGCCGCTCAACAAGAAATACAATATCGAACAGTTGATGGCCGCCATCCGCGCCTATCCAGGCCTGTCGAACGCGCGTCGCGTAACTTTCGAATACGTCATGCTCAAGGGTATCAATGACACGCCGGCCGAGGCGCGCGCCCTGATCCGCCTGCTGAAGGGCATTCCGGCCAAGATCAACCTGATCCCGTTCAATCCGTGGCCGGGCACCGACTATCAGTGTTCGGACTGGCGGACAATCGAGGCCTTTGCCGCCGTGCTCAACAAGGCCGGCTATGCTTCGCCGATCCGCACGCCGCGCGGCCGCGACATCCTTGCAGCGTGCGGCCAGTTGAAGTCGGAGAGCGAGAAGCAACGCGCAAGCGTATTGCGCCGCATTAACCGCGAGGAAAATGCGTCAAACGAGGACAACACGCAAGAAGACGACCATCCCGAAAGCCTGCCGTTCGCGCATCTGGCTGCCGGCATGGTGTCTTAATTCGCGCATTTGTAACGCCTTTTGCAATTCACAGCGAAAGTGTCCACAGCCCTGAACAGGTGGACTTGATCTTGCAGGAAGTTTCCAGCATACCTAACGGGCCGGTGGAGAACGCCGCCGGACCGCACCGCAAAAAGTGCCGCAGGGGACCGTTTCGCACATGACATCCGACACGCTCAATCTCAGCTTCCTGACGCCCGAAGTGCTGCGTCCGGAAATGCAGGCCTTCGCCTCGGGTTT
>CBFGPQ010000020.1:0-35802 GCA_965650705.1 uncultured Asticcacaulis sp.
TGGGATCTACCCGCCCAGGCCAGGCCGCAGCATGTAGCCCACGCCATAGACCGTCTGGATCAGTTCCTTGTCGCCGGTGCTGTCGGGATCGGCATAGGCCAGCTTTTGACGCAGCCGAGACACAAGCGTGTCCAGTCCGCGCGGCGTCGAAAAGCCGTGCACGTCGTCCATCGCCTTCAGAATCTGTTCGCGCCTGAGCGGGCGGTCCGGATGGTCGAGAAAGACCGTGAGCAAGGCGAACTCGGCGGGGGTCAGCGCCAGGGTCTTGCCGGCGGGGCTGGTCAGCCGGCGCGCCTGCTTTTCCAGAACCCAGCCGAAGAAGCGCCAGTCGTCGGTGGCCGGCCCGCCATTTTTCTTCAGGCGCCGGAACACCGCCTTGATCCGCGCGATCAGTTCATCGTTGCTGAACGGCTTCGACACATAGTCCTCGGCGCCGAGGTCGAGCCCCTTGATCTTGTCGATATCCTCGCTCTTGGCGCTCAGCATGATGATGGGCGGGCCGTTGGCGGCGGAAACCCGGCGGCAGACGGAAAAGCCGTCTTCGCCGGGCATCATGGTGTCGAGCACGATCAGGTCGACGCTCATCCGTGCCAGCGCGTCGTCCATGGCGGCGGCGCCATCGGCCGTGACGGCGGTAAATCCGGCCGCGTCGAGCACGACCTCGAGCAGTTCGCGGATGTCGGGGGTATCGTCGACAACGAGGATGACAGGTTTCAAGCGGCGGCAGTCCCGGTGAATCGGAAAACACCGGAAAGACTAGCAGCAAACTCCGACGGCACCACCGCGAACGCTTGCGTCAACGGAATTGTTATTGGTGCCGCGACGGCCTCCTGCGGACCTGCCAACCCCTAGTCGAGCCGCTGGATTTCGAGCTTGCGGAACTCGATCTGCTGGCCTTCGGCCTGGAGCGCGATATAGCCCTGGCTCAGGGTGAGCGCGCCGCCGGCGGCTTTGATAAGCGCCGCGGCATCGTTGTCCGCCGGGTCGAGTTCCGGCGCCGAATAGCGCAGCACCGGCTTGCCGTCGATGAAGTGGGTGATGTCGCCATTGGGCAGGACTTCGATCTCGCCCTTCGTCCAAACGCCTACGGGCAGAAGCGGCGACGACGACAGGATGCAGTGGCGCAGGTCGCGCTTGCCGTCGATCACGATCGTCGTGCCGGGCGTGCACAGGTTGCCGGAAGGCTCTTCGGTCGGGCGCGGAACGCCAAGGATCTGGTATTCGAGGCTGACCGGGAACGCCTGGTCGAGGCGCTCGGATTCCGGCGACTGGGAATGGAACATCACGCCGGAATTGCTGATCTCCCAGGGCTTGATGTCGGGCAGCGGCGCGTCGAACAGGCGGTATTCGAAACGCAGGCGGTAGGCCTTCAGCGGTTCCTTCCAGAAGATGTGGCCGTATTCGCCGCCGAATTTGTTATTGTACCCGGCGTAGGAGACGCGGATGGCGCCGTCCTTGACGACAAAGGTATTCTTGGGGTCTTCGCCGGCCGCGTAGCCGGAAATCTTGGGCGTCCAGCCGTCCAGCGTCTTGCCGTCGAAGATCGGCTCCCACTTGGGCTCGGCGGCGAGGGCAGGGGCGGCGGTCAAGAGCGCCAGGCTGAGCAGAATCAGGGGTTTCATGTCGCCTCCGGGATGGCTGTTTTCCGCACCATGGCCCAGCTTGCGCGCCGGCGCAATCTCTCAGGCAGGCGCGTAGGCCAGGTGCAGCGTATTGGGATCGATGTGGTGGCTCGACAACAGGCGTAGCGGCGGGCGGGCGCCATGGAAGAACGGCTTGCCTTCGCCAAGCACGAACGGCCGGACATGCAGATGATATTCGTCGATTAGGCCCAGCTCCGTCATCAGGCCGGCCAGTTGCGGACCCGAGACGCTAAGCGTGCCGTTGATGCGGTTTTTGAGATCGCGGACCTGGGCTTCGATGTCGCCGGCAATCAGCGTGGCGTTGGGGCCGACGTCCTTGAGGGTGCTTGACACCACCCATTTCGGCAGCGCGCGCCACAGTACGGCGAATTCACGCAACGCGTCGTCCCAGCCGTCCTGGTCTGTGTCCCAGTAGCGCATGACTTCGTACATACGCCGGCCATAGATCGCGCCGCCATGGTCGCGGATCGTCTCGATCCAGTAGCGGAAATGTTCCGGGCTGGGCGCCTGCATGACCAGGTTGCCGCCGTGATCGTCGACATAGCCGTCGATTGACACGTTCATGCCGAGAATGAGTTTACCCATGTCAGGTCCTTTCAGGTTCGGTTGGTGAGGAAGGCCGCGAAGTTGTTCAGGCTCGCCGAAAATCCCTGGCGGTGGCCGTCGATCGCCTCAGCGCCAACGAACGACGTCACTTGATCGGTCAGGATGAGGTGCGTCCCGCCGTCCGCCGCGCGAAATTCGAAGGTGACCTGCGCCGCGGTCAGTACGGTATCGCCCTCCAGCAGGGTTTCGGAAAAGCTGATCAGCCGGTCGGGAACGACCAGATTATAGCAGACCTCGGTGCGGTAGCGCAGGTCGTCCTTGCCGCCGCAGCGCGTGGTTTCCTTACCGCCCGTCCGTACTTCGGCGTGCGCGATGCGGACGGCGGCGGTGTCGCTGGGGGCGGACCACACCTCGCGTTCGGCCGTATCGAGATAGGCCGCAAAGGCGCGATCGGGTGGCGCGCGAAGGCTTTGTTCGAGTCGGATGGTTTCGTGATGCGCGGTCATAAGTCGTCTCAAACCCTATGCAATATGCAAGTAGTTGAGCCTTAACTTAACCGTGTGCATACTGCAAGTGGTTTGCGTAACGGAGTTCGAGGCCATGGCAACGACGGATCGGTCCGGCTGTCCCATCAATCTGACGCTGGAGCACCTGGGCGACCGGTGGAGCCTGATCGTCATCCGCGACATCATGTTCGGCAACCGGCGCAGCTATGGCGACCTGCTGGCGCACAGCGAGGAGGGGATTGCCTCCAACATCCTGGCCGACCGGCTGAGACGTCTGACGGCCTCGGGGTTGCTGAGCCGCCAGCCCGATCCGGCGCACCGGCAGAAGGTCATCTACAGCCTGACGGAGGCGGCCATTCAGCTTGTGCCGCTGCTGGCGCACATGGGCGCCTGGGGCAGCCGGCACCTGCGGCCGAGCCGCGAATTGTCGGTGCGCGCCGAATTGCTGGAGCAGGGCGGGCCGCCGCTGTGGGAGGCTTTCATGGATGAGCTGCGCCACATCCACCTGGGCGCAGCGAAGCCGGAACAGTCGGTGTTCGCGGCGCTTCAGGCGGCCTATGAGGCGGCGTGCGGTGGGGACGGGCTGTAGCGGTGTCAGGAGCGAACAGTTATATTCTGCCTCCCCAAATCCAATAGATTTGGGGAGGGGGACCGCACGACGCGCGAAGCGCTAGATGCGGTGGTGGGGGCGTTTAGGGCAGGATATAGCAAAGCCTACATCTGAGCTCCTGGAAAAAGGCCCCACCACCATTCGCTTCGCTCATGGTCCCCCTCCCCAAATCTATTGGATTTGGGGAGGCAGCACGGACAGCAACCTCCACGAATAATCTGCGTAGCTTGTGGCTCGTTCATATCGAAGCCAGGTGGTAAAGAAAGCCGCCGGAACACCTTCTTGCGTCACTCACCCTTCCGACGTCCTGAAAGTCCCTTGCGCCCGGTCCTTGATCACGCCGCCCGCCGGGAAGACCGTGCCGTTCATGACAATATAGACGCCCTTGGGCGCGGTCTGCACGGTCGCAAACGCCATGCCGAGATTGAAGGCGGCGTCGCTGTCGGCATATCTGGCGGGCAGAAAAGCGCCCGTGAGCGCAATCATCTTGTCGAGGCCGAGCGCCGCCAGCCGCTCTGCAGTCACGGCCATGCTGTCCGTGCCGTGAGTGATGATGATGCGCGTGGCTTCGGCCCCGCTGACGGCCTTCGCGATCCGTTCCCGGTCGTCGTCGGTCAGTTCCAGGCTGTCCTTGGCCATCAGCTCGGTGATCTCGAACGGCAGGGACACAGACGCGTGCCTGATCAACTCGCCGATCTTCGAGCGGTCGAACTGGTACTTGCTCAGGTCGTCGAAATAGCTTTTGTCGATGGTTCCGCCGGTCGTGAATATCTGGATTTTCGAGGTGTCCAAGTTCGGCTCCTGAGATTCGCCATGGATATAGAGCTAACAGGTTTCAATTAAAACCGGAAACCCTGGCTTTGACACATCCGGCGCAAGCCCTATGCTCAAGCCGTCATGACCACGCTGACACCCGCACTCACCGCCGCTATTGAAGCGCTTTACGTCACGTTCAAGCGGCCGCACCCGAGCAGTGTCGATGGCTGTCCATGTTGTTGGAGGGAAAAAGAGAGTCAGACCCTCGCGATGACGCCGCTGCGCGACATGACGTCCGACCAGCTGTCGCGATATTCGGCGAAGGTCTTCACGACGGTGGGAGGCCTCGGCGACTATAAGTACTTCCTGCCGCGCATCTTCGAACTGACCGTGACGGAGGGCGGATGGCCGGACACGGAAATCGTGCTTGGCAAGCTTAAGCTGGCGGAATGGCAATACTGGCCGAAGGAGGAATATCGCGCCGTCCAGACGTTTGTCGATGCCTGGTTCGATGCCGAGGCGCTTGCGGTTAAGCCTTCCGACGATGGATATTACTCTTCCCGGATCGACGAACTTATCTGCGGCGTGGCGCGCGCAGAGATAGCACTCGAACCCTACCTCAAGCGCCTTCTGGACCACCCGGCGGCGCTGGCCGACCTCTATTATTCGAACGCTGAAACGATGTCTGACAAAGATCGCCTGTTCAGCGGTTTCTGGGACGATGTCGATCCGGCCGTTATTGCCGGTGTCAAAGCCTTCCTGCGCTCGGATGCCGTTCTCGACGCCCTGACACGGTAACCGCCGACATTACAGATTTGTCACGTTTACCAAATCCCGTTGCCCGTCGCAGATCTTCCGCTTAGTCTCCGCTGCAACTGTTTCAAGCCAAGGGAAAATTCATGGTCGATCGTCGTCAGGTACTCATGGGCGCAGGCGCACTTATGGCGTCAACCGCGCTGCCCGCTGTTGCCGCGGCTTCCGCGTCGGACGCCGGCGAAGTCAGGAAGCTCAATGCCGCTTTCGATGCGACCTTCCAGGAGTTCCTGAAACTCTCGCCGACCTACTGCACCTATCTGGGCCTCGACAAGGGCGAGCTGGCCGGCCAGAAATCCAAGCTCGACCACGTCACGCGCGCCGACCGCGAGACATATATCGCCTATCTCAAGCGCGGCATTGGCGCCATCGAGGCCGTCGACCGTTCGAAGCTTGAGGGCATGGACCGCGTCAATTACGACACCGTCCTGTGGGACCTGAAGAACTCGCTCCAGGGCCAGAATACCTACAAGACCATGGGCGCGCCCTATACGATCACGCAGCTGTCGGGCAACTATCAGCAGACGCCCGATTTCCTCGACACCATGCACTCTATTGCCACGAAGGACGACGCGGACGCCTACCTGTCGCGCCTGGCGGAATATGCCGCGGTGCTGAATGAGGAAACCGCCAACTTCAAGGCCGATGCCGGCATGGGCGTCGTGCCGCCGGACTTCGCGCTGCAGAAGGCGATCGCGCAGCTCAAGGGCCAACGCGACCTGAAGGCGTCCGAGTCGGTGCTCGTCGCATCGCTGGCCCGCCGCGCCAAGGAAGCCAATGTCGCCGGTGACTGGGAAGCCCAGGCCACCAAGCTGTTCGAAGGGCCGGTGCGGGCGGCGCTCGATGCCCAGATCCAGGCGCTTGAGGCGCAGCTGCCGACCGCCACGCACGAAGCCGGTGTATGGCGCCTGCCCGACGGCGAGGCCATCTATGCCTTTGCGGTGAAGAACGGCACGTCGACCGACATGACGGCTGATGAAATACATCAGATCGGGATGGAAAAGGTCAAGGAACTCAATGCCGAACTCGACCGCGTTATGAAGACGATGGGCCTGACGCAGGGCACGCCGGGCGAGCGCATGAAGGCGATGGCTAAGGACCCGAAGTACGTCTATCCGAATACCGACGCCGGCAAGGAAACGCTGCTGGCTGACCTCAACGCCCAGATCGGCGTCGTCTATGCGCAACTGAATGACTATTTCGGCGTGCTGCCGAAGTCGAAGGTCGACGTCCGCCGGGTGCCGCAGGCGACCGAGCTGGGCGCGCCGGGCGGCTACTACTACCCACCGTCGCTCGATGGCTCGCGTCCGGGCGCCTATTACATCAACCTGCGCGACACGGCCGAGGTGCCGTCGTGGACCCTGCCGACCCTGACCTATCACGAGGCCATCCCCGGCCACCACATGCAGATCTCGATCCAGCAGGAGGCCAAGGACCTGCCGATGCTGCGTCAGGTCGCGGGCTTCAACGCCTACGTCGAAGGCTGGGCGCTGTATGCCGAAGAGGTCGCGGCCAAGGACATGAAGATGTACGCCAAGGACCCGGCCGGTTATGTCGGCTACCTGCACGACGCCATGTTCCGCGCCTGCCGGCTGGTGGTCGATACGGGCATGCACTCCAAACGCTGGTCGCGTGAAAAGGCGCTGACCTTCATGGCCAGCCAGATGGGCGACGAGGAGTCCTCGACCGCGACCGAGATCGAGCGCTACTGCGTGTGGCCGGGCCAGGCGCTGGGCTACATGGTCGGTAAGATCAAGTGGCTGGATTTGCGCCAGAAAGCCCAGGCCAAGGGCGGCGCCAAGTTCGACATCAAGGCCTTCCACGATACGGGGCTGACGGCCGGCGCCATGCCGCTGGCGGTGCTTGAGCAGCTGTACCGCGACAAGGGGATGATTTAATTGTGGGGTTTGGGGCCTGCGGCCCCAAGGCCTTTTAAAACCAAAGAAAAAGCCTGGCCTTTTTGGGGCCGGGCTTTTTCTTTGGTATCAGCAGGTTTGTGGGGTCACGGACCCCACACACCATAAGTTTAATCGCGCATTTGGACGGAACATAAACCTAGATATCACCACAGGTTTATGCGACCATAAGTGATGCCCGATGTATTTGGAGGGGCATTCCATGGCTGAATTCAAGCCGATAACCGCCTCGGAATATACGAAGAAGAAGCGCAGCCCCAATGCCTCGTTCCGTGCTGAAAGCGCGAAATACGAGGCAATAACCGGGCGCATTCTGGTCCAACTGACCAACGGAGTTGCAGCAGCGTTCCCCGTGGTTTCGATCAAGGGACTGGAAACGGCAAAACCGGAAGACCTTCGCAAAATCGAGGTTCAGGGCAAGGGCTATGGCTTGCGCCTGCCGCTGATCGATGCCGATATCTCGGTCTCCCGGCTATTTTCCGACCTGCTTGGCTCCAATGTCATGGCCCAGGCCGAACGCCGGCGCATTGCCAGCCGCGCTAATGGCCAGAAGGGCGGCCGTCCGAAAAGCCCGGACCGCGTGGTGGTTTGAAGCGAATGAAGAACTGTCTGCAATTGATCGCGCTCACCTTCCTGCTTGCCGTCCCCGCCCACGGCGAAGAGACGGAGCCAAAGCCGGTCGATGAAACAGGTTTCTGCTACCGCTTCCTCGAAGTCGTGACACCGGCCGGCGAGATCATCCGCCGCCGTGAAGTTGTGCTGATGAAACCATCGTCCAGTCTTGAAACCGACCTCAAACGGCTCCAGGACCTTGAGGAGTCCACCATGGGTTTCAGGCCGGGCCACACAAAGATGAACACGTGGCATAGCGGCTGGTTCGATGATAAGCTGGCCTATATGGGCGGGGATCACCCTAATTGTTCCGGCCTTCCGGAGTACGTGCCGGTAAAGCGGTAAATTTCGACATCAATGCCTTCCACGATACGGGTCTGACGGCCGGCGCCATGCCGCTGGCGGTGCTGGAGCAGCTGTACCGCGACAAGGGGATGATTTAGCAGTTAGGATGGGTATGACTTAGTATAACGCAGAAAGGCCGCCTGAATCAGGTGGCCTTTTTAACAAACTGTACGCCTAATAGGTTTTAAGCTGCATACCTGTGGTGACGTGGGCGTACTTTCAAATACACATATGCTCGTGGGTGGCTTGAGGTTCCGTTAAAGCGCTGAACGTAAGCCTCAATAGACCGTTCCTCCATCAGCCACCTCAGCCCGTCGACTTGCAACCTGTTGACATGCCCTATGACTTTTCCGTCAAACAGAAAAGCTATGGCACATGGGTCGTACTGGTTCTCGCTGTCGACGCTAAGAAGGACTCTGGCTCCTTCGTTCAAGTCTTTGGCGTTATGTAGATAATGCCTGTACCCCGCAATCTGAATTGCCACTTCAAATTGCTCCAACCGGGCAGTTAGAGGGTCAACCAATTCGAATCCGTCGCTCGGTAGCCGCGCCCCCGTTACACCGAGAAGGGTCATATCACCCACCCCCGCGACGACGTCCAAGCCATAATGCTTCAGATACTGCTGAAAATCTGAACGCTTTTCAGGGGGCAGGCGTCGGCGAAATGCCTTTATCACATCAACATCAAAAACCTGAGGTTTGTCAGACGGATAAAAGCTTGGAAAGCCCGCATAGCCAGCATCCAGTAGCTTCTGGTATTCTCGGCCGCAGTTCTTGTCAGAAAACTCAGCACCTAAATAATAACGGAACTCGGCACCGGATGGTTTATCGTCCAATTCACCTATCGCCCACCGCGTTCGGTCCACCGAAGTTTTTGGCGCTTCCCATGCAAGGATCAGCTTTGAAGGAGCGTTTGGTGTTTCGATCTTGAAAATCACGTCAACCTCCTATCGCTTCTTGCAACAAATCACGACGCGTGACGAGTTGCCTTTTCAAAAACTCTGACCTCAAGTCAGTTACCAAGACTGGGAAGTCGAAACCTCTCGCCCAAGTCAGAACCTCATCGATTCGATTATCATCCAATTGAATCACACTGCGCATAAAAGGGCGAGCGGTAAAATGGAGCTTGGCGAAATGCTCGCACAGTGCGATGTGTCCTCGCTCAACGCCTCCTGGCAACCAGCTAAAATGGTGCTGGCCTTTTCGAATAAACTTAGCAAATCTCCCGCCATTTCCTGGCAGCAGATAATCGGGAAGGTCCTCTTCTCGAACTATTTGCCCCAAACTTGTGCCATTGTCGAAGACAGGCGCCATCTCCCGACTATGAGTTCCCGCCTCATTAAACTTAATTAGAAACCCCCAGTTTTCCGAGTGCCTATCCGTATTTCCGATAAGCGCGTCAAAAACTATCGTTTTCGCCCACCATTCAAGCGCGTTAGTCACGCCGATGCCACGGGAGAGAAAATAGTTTTGCTTCAGGCTTCCAGTCCTTTCATTAAAGGCTTGCCGCTGACTGCTAAAAATAGCGCGGCCATCCACAAACCGCACTTCGTCGACTTCGTCTTGAAAACCATAAAAGAACTCGATCAAAACGCCGACGGACCCGTCCCTACTGTTAACAGCGGCGAATGCGGGTGGAATCGAAAGATTCAGACTCCGCCCCAACTCGTAGGCTAGAACTTCTGACCAAATTTGTTGGATCCGACTTCCCTCGGGTTGTTTAAAAAGGTAGCGATGTCCCGAAATTAAGAATGGATGCTGTGTAGGCGTCGGACATATTAGTATCTTTTTTGGTTTGGCTCCCTGTGGGCCGATAGGAAACTCGCTGTCAGATTCCCAACCGCTGACATCGACTACATCATTAGAGGCCTGAAGCAATCTGTGTTCTGTTATCATAGGCACAGAATACCATATTTCACCTGAAGCTCGGCATCTATGTATACATTTCCCCAGAACATTGCGTGGACGCTGTCGTCAGCGGAGTTTTATGTCGTGCCTGGCGTAATCACGCCCTGCTAGCTTAAGTGCATGATATCTGGTGTTTTGGCATAATTTTTACGAACTATGTCAATTACGCCAAAGTCCTCCTGGTGTAGTGTCGGGAAACCAACACGATAACAGGAGCTTCCATGAAAACCGCCGTCAGCGCCATTCCGGCCGCGCCCTCGGATCTCGCCCGCCAGCACTTCGCCGCCGAGTTCACCTATGAGACCGATTGCTGGGACGTCCATGACGCGCTGTCAAAGGGCGCCGATTTCGTGCTGCTCGATGTGCGTGGTCCGGCGCTCTATGCCAAGGGCCGCGTGAAGGGTGCGATCAACCTGCCGCACGGCAAGATCATCGCCTCGAAGATGGCCGAGTGGCCTGAGGATACCTTGTTCGTCACCTATTGCGCCGGTCCGCACTGCAACGGCGCGGCGAGGGGCGCGCTCCGGCTGGCGGAACTCAACCGGCCGGTCAAGATCATGGCCGGCGGCATTACCGGCTGGATCGACGAAGGCTTCGAACTGGAGACGGGCGAGGGCTAGTTCGCAGGCCGGTAGCCGCGTTCGCTCAGGAAGGCGTCGATCGCGGCATAGGCCTTGTCGCGCACGGCCGGGTCGGGTTTCGGAAAGCCGTCGTCCGGCAGGCTGGCGGGCGTGAACAGGTGGCCGACGCCGTCATAGACGTGCAGGACCGAGACATTGCCCGCCGCCAGCATGCGTTCATGGAATTTGGTCACACCGGCCAGCGGCGTGACCGTGTCGGTGCGTCCGGTCACCATGACGGTCGGCGGCAGGTCCGCGCGGACGTGCTCGGCGGGCGAAAAGTCCTCGATCTTCGTTTCGGGCGGGAAGAGGGCGCGGAAGTGGTTGTCCTCGACCACCGAAACGGCTGGCGACACCAGCGCCAGCAGGTTCGGGCTTTGCGCCTTGTCGGTCGCGAAGACCGCTGCCGATGCGGCCAGGTGGGCGCCCGCCGACCATCCCAGCGCGGCAATACGATCTGAATCAATATTGAATTGGGCCGCGTGCGCGCGGGTCCAGGCAATGGCCGCCATGGCGTCCTGGCTGGCTTCGGCCGGCGTGACGGTCTTCTCGTCCGACAGGCGGTACTGCGCGACGATCGTCACCATGCCGTGGCAGCTATACCGATCGGCCAGTCCAAAGCCCCACGACGGTTCGCCCATCACCCAGCCGCCACCGTGGAAAATGACGATGGCCGGGCGCGGCTTACCCCCGGTTCCTGGCGGTGCGAACACATGCGCTTTCAAGGGCCCGTTCGGCGTCTGGCTGAAGACCTGTTCGCTTGTGTCAAGCTTGCAGGCGTCCTGAGCCAGGACGGTATGGGCCGAAAACAGAACCGATGCCGCCAGCAAGACGGCCGTTGTCACCCTGTGCATGCGTCGTTCCTCCGTGTTTTACGAAGGGTTAACAGGCCGGGAGGTGTACGGCAAGGATGGTCAGGTCGTTTGCGCTGGCACAGGCGCGCTATCGGAGCGCGCGGCTTTGGCGATCCGCGAAGATTCCTCAAGACCTGGTCTTTGCAAGACCGCTATGTGGCAATACGGTGCCCTTCAACACCATAGGTGAGTCTGCAAAGGGAGCCAGCTTTATGAAATCCGCATATCGCGTTGTCGCGTGGGCCGTACTGGCCGCTTCGATGGTTGGAGGCACGGCGACGGCCCAGGCCTTACCCCAGGCGCGTCCGGCCACAGCGGCCCACGCCGTGTCGCCGGAACGTATGGATCGCGTCCGGCAGGTCCTGCAAAGCTATGTCGACCAGGGCCGGATCGCCGGCGCGGTGGTGCAGGTCCGGCAGGATGGCCGTGACGTCTTGTCCGCCGCCGTCGGTTGGCGCGACAAGGAAAGCCAGTCGCCCATGGCCAAGGACACCATTTTCCGCATCGCCTCCCAGTCCAAGGCGCTGACCAGCGTCGCGATCATGATGCTGAGCGAGGACGGCAAGCTTCTGTTGAGCGACCCCATCGGAAAGTACCTGCCGGAATGGTCGAAGACGACCGTCGCCGTCGCCAAGCCGGAGGGCGGCTATAATGTCGTCCCGGCCAAGCGTCCCATCACCATCCGCGACCTGCTGACCCACACCTCCGGCGTGTCATACGGTTACGGCCCGGGCGACAAGGCGTGGAAGGACGCCGGCATTACCGGCTGGTACTTCGCCGACCGCAGCGAGCCTGTCTCGGCCGTCGTCGCGCGCATGGGGGCGCTGCCGATGGCGGCGCAGCCCGGTGAGGCCTTCGTCTATGGCTACAGCACCGACATCCTGGGCGTGATCGTCGAAAAGGTCAGCGGCAAGACGCTCGATGCCTTCCTCAGTGAACGCCTGATCCAGCCACTCGGCATGAAGGATACGTCCTTCTACCTGCCGCGCGACAAGGCGTCCCGGCTGGCGACCGTTTACGCGGCGGGCGAGGGCGGCATCCGTCCGGCCGACGCCGCCGGCCAGGGCCACTATCTCAACGGTCCGCGCGTCGCCTTTTCGGGCGGGGCGGGCCTGCTGTCGACGGCTGCGGACTACAGCCGGTTTCTCGAAATGCTGCGCCGGGGCGGGGAGCTCGACGGACGCCGTTATTTGAGCCGCAAGTCCGTGGACCTGATGACCAGCAACCACCTGAATATTCCCTATGAGCCGGGCAAGGGCTTTGGGCTGGGATTCAGCATCCGCGAAGACGTCGGCAAGGCGGGTGAGCCGGGCTCCAAGGGCGAATTCGCCTGGGGCGGCGCCTACCACTCGACCTACTGGGTCGATCCGGCCGAAGGGCTTACCGTCGTCTATATGACGCAACTGCTGCCGTCAGGGGACATCGACGATCACGGCAAGCTCCGGACGCTCATCTACCAGGCGCTGGAATAGCCCGGCGGTCAAGCGCGGAGGGCCTTAATTGCTGTGGTCGAGCTTGCGGTTGAGCACGCTGCGGATCTTGCGCGCCAGTTCGTCGGGCATGTAGGGCTTGTAGATCGTCTCGAAGGCCGCCGAATTGGTGTGGCCGTGGACGTCGTCGGCAAAGCCCGTGGTGATCAGGACCGCGATGTCCGGCACCTTTTGCTTGATCTCCTTGGCCAGCGCCACGCCGTTCATATGGCCCGGCATGATGATGTCGGTGAACAGCATGTCGAAGCGGCCGGGATCGCCGTCCAGAACCTGAAGCGCCTCGGTGGCGTTGGACGCCTCCACGACCGTATAACCTTCCTGCTCCAGGACCGCCGAGGCCAGTTCGCGGACTTCGCGATTGTCCTCGACGACCAGCACGCGCTCGCCCTTGCCCTGGCCACGCAACTGGGTGTCGTCCGCGCGCTCAACGGGACCGTCCGCCGCACCGTCCGAAGCCGGGAAGGTCATGCGGATGGTCGTGCCCTTGCCGACCTCGCTGTCGACGCCGAAGCCGCCTTCGGACTGCTTGACGAAGCCGTAGACCTGGGCCAGGCCCAGACCCGTGCCCTTGCCGACCTCCTTGGTGGTGAAGAAGGGCTCGGTGATGTGGGCCAGCACATCCTGCGTCATGCCTTCGCCGGTGTCACGCACCGACAGCTCGACATAGCGGCCGCTGCGGGCATTGACGCCGCCCTGGACAACGGTGACATTGCCGGTCGAAATGGTCACCTTGCCGCCGTTCGGCATGGCGTCGCGCGCATTGGCCAGGATGTTGATCAGCGCCATCTCGAGCTGGACGATATCGATCTGGGCGTTGGCGAGGTCAGGCGCCAGCTCCAGCTCGATCTCGATATGCGCGCCCAGGGTCTTCGACAGCAGGTCGCGCAGTTCGGTGATGACGCGGTTGAGATTGACGACGCGGGCCTCCAGCGGCTGCTGGCGCGAGAAGGCCAGCAACTGCTGGGTCAGGGTCCGGGCCTTCTGCGCCGCCGACATGACGGCGTCGTGGTAGCGGCCGATGCGGTGCGGCTTGTCGACGACGGTGCGCGCCATCTGCAGGTTGCCGATGATAACCTGGAGCAGGTTGTTGAAGTCGTGGGCAATGCCGCCGGTCAGCTGGCCGATCGCCTCCATCTTCTGCGCGCGCCTGAGCGCCGTTTCGGCCTCGCGCCGGCGGGTGATGTCGAGCTGCGAGCCGAAATAATAGAGCAGCTTGCCGTTGCGGTCGAAGATGGGGCTGATGAAGAGAGCGTTCCAGAACATGGTGCCGTCCTTGCGGTAGTTCTGGATTTCGACGGCGATGTCGGTGCGGTCGGCGATGGCGCGGCGCACATTGGCGACGGCCTCGCGGTCGGTTCCGGGACCTTGCAGGAATCGGCAGTTGCGCCC
Organism: uncultured Asticcacaulis sp.; assembly: GCA_965650705.1. GTDB lineage: Bacteria > Pseudomonadota > Alphaproteobacteria > Caulobacterales > Caulobacteraceae > Asticcacaulis. The sequence continues at coordinate 14,008 of CBFGPQ010000020.1, forward strand.
CACCACCTCGTCCATCTCGTAGCCGGTGGTGTTAAGGAAGGCCTGGTTGGCGAAGACGACGGGATTGTCGGGCTTGTTCGGATCGGTCACGATCATCGGCATGCGCGTCATTTCGATCGCGGCGAAGAACAGGTCGTGGCGGTCGGCGCTGTCGGTGATGACCGCGTGGCCGTGGTCGCTTCGGTGGCCCTTGGGCGCAAAATCGGCCTGGGGCGGGGCGCCGCGCCGGGTGCGGTAGGCGGTGGCCAGATAGTCGCGGATGTTGTTGACGCTGGTCAGCGAACTGGAGACGATTTCCTGGGCTTTCAGGTCGTCGCGGTACCGTATGCCGAGCAGTTGCAGGCCACCGATGACAGAGGCAAACATGTTGTTGAGATCGTGAAGCGTGACCGCCTCTGAACCGTTCGTCTTGGCCGGATTGTCCTTGATATCGCTGCTCTTCTTGCTCACGCCTGAATCCCTGTTGGAGACCGGCATGATAAGAAATCGGTTATAAAAAAATGATCGGTTTGACGGTATTCCGGCACAACCTGTGCGTTGGTTGACGTCGTTGCCGCCGCTTACTTGCGCAGGAAGGTGACGGCCAGCCCGGTCAGCCAAATGACGCCTAGAACGGCCGTGACCAACCCCACGGGCGGCACGGCGACGACGGCCAGCGATGCGATGGCCAGCAGTCCGCCCACAATGCTGAGCCAGCGCGGCAGGACCTTGCCCGGCCACGCCGACACGGCGACGATCAATGCCCAGACGCCGTTGGCGGCCACCGAGGCCAGGCCCAGGCCATGCGCGACCGGCGTGATCTGGGCAGGATCGCCGATGCCGAGCCACAACGGCGCCAGGCCGGCGACCGCGGAGGCCGCCAGCAGGGCCGCCGCCAGCATGCCCAATGCCAGCATAAGCCCGCTGCCCTTGCCCCGCAGGACCTTGAAACGATTATCGACGGAGGCCACGACCCAGGCGCTGGTGACGGCGGAGCCAAACTTCAGGATTTCCGCAGCGCTGAGAAGCGGGGCGTGCTGGCTTAGTCGCTGGTCGCCCCCGGCTTCGACCAGGCTGCCCGCGCCTATGGCGGTCATCAACTGGATGCCGACGGTGACGCTGCCGATAACGCATAGCGCTCCGGCAATGGCCGCAGTGGCGCCGCCCGTGTCGCGTGCGTATCCGGGTGTATGTGATTGATTGTCCACGGTTGCTCCCTCCGTCTGATGGCCATCTCGCCATATGGCCAACATGCGGGCAAGTTACGGTTTCGTAATTTCAACCTGGGACAGGCGCGCCACGCAGGGAGAGTCTCGATCAGCTCGGGCGCCTGTGCACCGAGATGCACGATATTACGCCGCAGCTGATCAGCACGAAGGCAAGCGCTTCGGACACGGTGGGCCAGCGCTGTTCCCAGACGAAGCCATAGATCAGCGCGAACAGGGTCTCGAAGAGGATCATCTGGCCGACCAGGGTCAGCGGCAGGAGGCGGCTCGCGCGGTTCCACAGGGCGTTGCCGACGATCGAGGCCAGCACTGCCACGGCGACGGAGACAGCGGCAAATCGCAGCCACTCGGGTGCGGAGTGGGCTCCCGGGGCGAGCAGGAGGCCGAACGGGATGAGTACCAGCGACTGCGCGCCCGTGACCACACCGGTTAGGAGGTTCCAGTCCTGGACCGACACGGCGTCGAGTTTTTCGAGCCAGTGCCGGTTGCCGACGGCGTAAAGGGTCCACGAGATCAGCGCGCCGATCGCGCAGATGAGCCCGATCAGCCCGGTCACGCCACGCTGCGGCCCGGCGAAGGCCTGCCAGCCGATGCAGGCCGCGCCCGCGACGCAGAAGACGAGGGACGGGGCCAGTTTCACCAGCGGCACGGCGCCCTGTGCCCGGCTGCCGATCAGGGTGACGAAGACGGGCAGGAAGCCGATGACCAGGGACGTCATGGCGATGCCGCCCAGTTGCACGGCCGACGACAGGAGGATGTAGTAGAGGGTGTTGCCGGCGAGCGCCAGCCAGGTGAGCGCCAGCCATTCCTTGCGCGATATGTGCGCGCGCAGGGCGTTCCAGCGCGGCGCGATCAGGACGGCCGAGATCACGCCATAGGCAGCGTAGCGGCCGATCGTCAGCCACAGCGGATGGAAGGCGCGCGCCAGTTCGGGCGCCAGGAAGACTAGGCCCCACACCGCGCCCGCGCCCATGCCGCATAGGATCCCCAGGGTCGTCGCACTCGTACCGCTACGCATCGCCGTGTCCGTCAAATGATGTTGCGGCGCGTCATATCATCATTCGTGCGGCGTCTGATCTTGATTGCCGTTGAAGATGCAACAAATGCGCGATGCTCAGCACCGGCGTGTTCCAGTGAGACAAGCTCTGCATTTCATTTTTACGTCAGTCGCGCGACAAAAGGCGCAATAGAACACCAGATGCCTCCTCAGGCGTGACTGGACATAGAGGATGCGAACCGTGGTTGGCGCTCGGAACTTTCCCTTCAGCGACGGCGAGATGGCGGACAGGGTTAGGGCGCACGACTGGAGCAAAACACCTCTTGGGCCGAGTGACGTCTGGCCTTCGGAGCTGAGGTTGCACGTCGATGCCGTACTTGCCAACCGCTTCCCGGCCGCGGTCCTCTGGGGACCACGGCACGTTATTATTTATAACGATGCGTATGCCCCTATTCTGGGTGAGAAGTCCGATGCGCTGGGGAAGAGCTTGTCCGACGTGTGGCCGGAAATCTGGGAGGAGATCGCTCCGATACTTGAAAAGGCGTGCCAGGGCGAGGCGCAGTTCGTCGAGGACATGCGACTGGTCCTCATGCGTAATCACCATCCGGAAGCGGCGTATTTTACCTTCTGCTACAGTCCCTTACGCCACGAAGGTGGCGCTATTGCCGGCGTGCTGGCGACGATCGTCGAAACGACGCAGAAGGTGAGGGCCGACGCCGAGCTGCGCGAGTCGCGCGAGCGACTGTCGAATCTGTTCGACCAGGCGTCGACCTTCATGGCCTTCATGCGCGGGCCTGAACACGTCTTTGACTACGCCAATCCCGCCTTCTATCGTCTGGTCGGCGGCCGCGAGCTGTTGGGCCGGACGGTCAGGGACGCCTTTCCCGATGCCGCCGGCCAGGGATTCTTCGAGCTGATGGACCAGGTCTACCGCTCGGGCAAGCCGTACAAGGCCGACGGGTCAAAAATCGCCTTGAAGCGGACGCCGGACGGAGACGTCGAAACGCGTTATATCGACCTGCTCTACCAGCCCATATTCGACTGCAAGGGCCAGGTCAGCGGGATATTCGCCGAAGGGGTCGACGTGACCGACCGCACCCTGGCCGAGGAGGCGCTCAAGGCCAGCCAGAAGGAGCTGCAGGCCCTGGCCGATGCCATCCCCCAGCAGATCTGGATGGCGACGCCGGACGGCAGCATCGCCTATGCGAATGCCTATACGATGGAATATACCGGCGGCGCGCACGTCGTCGATGGCGTCGTGACCTGGGCGCGGCTTATTCATCCCGACGACTTACAACGCACGCGTGAAGGATGGTTGCACGCCGTTGCGACGGGCGAGCCCTACAGCGTCGAGCACCGTGTCCGCAACGTCCAGGGCAACTACTGCTGGAATCTGACGCGCGCCCGTCCGCTACGCGATGAGACAGGCCAGATCATACGCTGGTATGGAACGACAACCGAGATCGAGGCACTCAAGGCGTCCCAGCGCGAAGCACAGACCGCCCGTGAATATCTCGATCTGATGGTCTCGAGCGCCGCGGAATTCGCCATCGTGTCCTTTTCGCCAAACGGCGAGATCGTCAGCTGGAGTTCCGGCGCCGAGCACATTTTTGGATATTCGGCCGACGAAGCCCTGGGTCAGAACATGGAGATCATGTTTACCCCCGAAGACCGGGAAAACGGCGCGCCAGTCTTCGAAATGACGCGGGCGGGCCTCGACGGACGTGCCTTGGATGAACGGTGGCACAGCCGGAAGGGCGGCGAACGCTTTTACGGCAGCGGAGTCACGACGGCCATGCGCGGCGACAACGGAGAACTGCATGGCTACGTGAAGATCGTCCGCGACGTCAGCCAGCAGAAACAGGCGGAACAGGAGCTGATCGACGCGCGCAATGCCGCCGAAGCCGCCAATATCGCCAAGTCGGAGTTTCTGGCCAATATGAGCCACGAAATCCGGACACCCATGAATGCCATCGTCGGCCTGTCCAATCTCCTGGCGCGCAGCGGCGACTTGACGCCGAAGCAGGAGAAGTTCGTCAGTACGCTCCAGACCAGCGCCAGTACGCTTCTAACCCTGATCAACGACCTTTTGGACGTCGCGAAGATCGAGGCCAGCAAGACCGAACTGGAACACCTGCCGTTCAACCTGGCGCAGGTCATGCACGAGGTTTCGGAAATCATGTCTGAACGCGTGCGCGAAAAGGGCCTCGGCTTCACCATGGACGGCGAATGCGTCCGCGACCGCCAGTTCATGGGGGATCCCAACCGGCTCCGCCAGGTCATCATGAACCTTTGCAGCAACGCCGTGAAATTCACGGACACCGGCGGTGTTCACGTCGAAATCGGCTGCCGGCCGGGAGACATTCCCAATACCCAGCTCGTCTCGATTACGGTAAGCGACACGGGCATAGGCATCGCCCCCGAAAAGGTCGAGAAGATCTTCGACAAATTCGTTCAGGCCGACAGCAGCATCACCCGCCGCTATGGCGGCACGGGCCTGGGCCTGGCGATTACCCGGACACTGGTCGAAATCATGGGGGGAACGATTTCGGTCGACAGCGTCGAAGGCCAGGGTTCGCGCTTTACGATCTGCCTGCCTCTGCGCAACGCTTCCAATGAAGAGGTGGCCACCGCCAACCATTCCTTGCCGGCCGTCAGGGACGATATGACGGTGAAACATGCGGGCAAGGTCCTGCTGGTCGAAGACCATGCGCCCAATGTCCTGGTCGCCATGGCGTATCTCGATCAGTTCGGCTTCGCGGCGGAGGTCGCGGAGACGGGGGGCGAGGCTGTCGAAAAAGTGAAGTCGGAGCAATATTCGGCCATTCTCATGGACGTGCAAATGCCCGGCATGAACGGCTACGAGGCCACCGAGCGCATCCGCGAGCATGAGAAGCGCAGTGGCACACCCCATACGCCGATCATCGGAATGACGGCTCATGCCATGCCGGGTGACAAGGAACGCTGCCTGGCGGCAGGAATGGATGACTATATTTCCAAGCCGTTCGAGCCCGAAGACCTGCGCGAGATCCTCGGAAATGCGCTCGCCGTCCCTTGAAATCCCATTTCGTGCGCCTAAATCCTCATTAACGTTCAACAAGCGAAAGGAGGTGGTCCGATGTCTCATTGTCAAATGCCGCTCGCGGCAAGTCTTAAGAGCACGGCCTTCATCGCCGGAGGCCGGCTCATCTGAGCTGTCCGAGTGCATTGCAAGACAATGGAAGGGCCGCCCCGTCACGGGCGGCCCTTTGTTGTTCAGGCTTTTTGCTATTTGCCGGCTTGCCCCCGCGCGGTCACGTCATAGACGGCATCGCGCAGGTCCTTGAGGATCGGGTCCTGATAGGGCGTCACCTGCGTGAAGAAGACAGTGGTCAGGTCGTTCGCCGGATCGACCCAGAAGATCGTCGTTGCAAACCCATCCCAGAAGAATTCGCCCACGTGGCCGTACGGCTCGCTGTCTGACTGGGGCGGCCCGACCCGCACGGCAAAGTCGATCCCGAAGCCGACGCGTCCCTTGTTGCCGAGCCACGCCTTGTCGGTCAGGCCGGCCGGCAGATGGTCGGTCGCCATCAGGCGCACCGTCTCAGCTTTCAGGATACGGGTGCTGCCCAGGGCGCCCCCGCCCAGCAGCATCCGGGCAAAGCGCATGTAATCGTCGAGCGTCGAAGCCAGGGCATAGCTGCCGGGCGTGCGCGCCCACGTCTTGAAATTCAGATCGCCCGCAAAGGCGGCCCCGGCGGCGTTCAGCTTGCCGGCATCGTCGCGATTGTACATGGCGGCAAAGCGGTCGCGCTTGGCTTCCGGCACGAAAAAGCTGGTGTCGGTCATCTTCAGCGGCTTGAAAATGCGCTCGGAAAAGACCTCGATCAGCGGCTTGCCGGTGAGGCGCTCGACCAGCGCCGCCTGGATCTCGACGTCGTCGGCATAGCGCCACGCCGTGCCGGGCTCGTGCTCCAGCGGCACCTGGCCGATGGCATTGACGTAATCGGCGAAACTCTTGACCGGTCCGTCGCCGGAGGCGTCGCGGTAAAGCGCGCCGAGCTTTCCCTCGGAGCCGCCGCTGGCGAAGCCCGAGGTGTGACGCATGAAGTCAATCACGGTCGGTTGCCGCGCCGGCGCCTTCGTCTGGATATTGCCGTCCGCGTCCAGCCCGGCAAAGAGCTTGAGGTCCGCCAGTTCAGGGAGATGCTTGGCGATCGGGTCTTCGAGGGCAAAGCGGCCTTCTTCGAAGAGCGTCATAAGCGCCACGCCGGTGACCGGCTTGGTCATTGAGAAGATCTGGGCGATCGCGTCGCGCTTCATCGGGCGGCCTGTTTCGCGGTTCGCCTGGCCAAAGGCACCGAAATAGGCTTCGCGGCCCTTTTCCCAGACCAGGGCCGAGCAACCGGCTACGCGGCCGTCCTTGACGAAGCCGGACAGGACGCGGTCGAGCGTCTCACGGTTGACGATGCGCGGTCCGGCAGCCGAAACGGCGGCACCGGGCAGGGTGATGGCGGGCAGGGCCAGCGTCGCGGCCAATAGGGCGCGGCGGGTCGGGTGGTTCATCTTAATCTCCTCTCCAGATCATTTTTTTGGCGCGGTCACGACGTTACCGCCGTCGATTCGGAATTTTCCGCACGTTGCGCCACGGTAGATCATGACCGGGCGGCCGGCCATTTAACTTTGTGTTATGTGGCGGCAGAGAGGACCGCCAGGCTCGCGCAGGGAGGGCGCCGCAGTGGAGCGGGCGGCGGTGGTTTGGCCTGATGGGCAGGGCCGCGAACCGGGTTGGAACGGCCACGGATGCTCCAAAACGCGCGGCCACCGCCGCCAGCACCTTGTGGAATGCTGCTTAAAATCGTCTCGGGCCAATATAGTGCCCGTTGTGTATTCTGGCCTTTGTTGCACCGCATTCAATGACCAGGGCGCAATGGCATTGCGCCCTATGCAATATCCTTCCTTATGGTAAGCTGAAAGCATGCGCCACCGGGAGGCGATATGCTGCAAACCATCGAAGTCATCACCGATGATCTCGCGGAGCTGAGCGCGGCCCAGAAGGTGCGCCGCGTGCACGAACGGCTGGAAGGCGTGGTCGGCAGCCTGTGCGACATGTACGCCAAAGGCGAGGTGCGGGATTCCGGGAGGCTGAGGCTGTCGGCCAGTCCGGACATAGTCGTCGGCGTGATGTCGGGGATGAGCATCACCTGCGAACGGACGGCGGCCCACATCGCCCGCCATGACGACGACGCGCTGTTCGTGCAGATGAACTTAGGAACCGCGCCGATCGTGGGCCGCCAGATGGGCCGCGACTATGTGCTTGCGCCCGGAGCGGCGGCGATCAGCGTCCACAACGCCTCCTTGCGCTTCGATGTGGAACAGGGAGCAACCCTTTTGGGGATTACCTTGCCGCGCCGCTGGACGGACGGCTGGGGCGTGCTGCCGGAGGACCTGGCGGGCCGGTCGGTCGAAGCCCAGGTTTCGGCCCTGCGGTTTCTGGCGCCCTACGCGAAACTGCTGTGCGACCAGCCCTTGCCTGACGCGGGGTTCGCCGCGGCATCGGCGGCGCACCTGGCCTATCTGATTGGGGTGGGGTTTGGGGCGGCCGACAGCCGTGATGAAGGTCTCGCGGGCGTCGCGGGCGAGACGCGGCTGGCGCTCGTGCGGCGGATCATGCGCCGCGACTGCCGGTCGGAGGACCTGACGGCGGCGCGGGTCGGCGCCGAACTGGGCATTTCCGAGCGGATGGTGCAGCATGTGCTGCAAGGCGCCGGCACGACCTTTTCACACGTATTGGGTGATTTCCGCTCCGAGCGGGCGAAGGCGCTGTTGCTGGACCCGGCGTTCGACGGCGTGTCGGTGGCCAATATCGGTTTTGCCAGTGGTTTTTCGGACGTGTCGGCCTTTTATCGCGCGTTCCGGCGGCGCTTCGATGCCGCGCCTGGGGATGTAAGGGCTGGAAGGGGGTAGGTTTCTACCACGAACCACACGAACGGACACGAACGGTTCGTGCGGTGTCACGGGCGGGGTGCTGCGCGATGTTCGTGTCTGTTCGTGTGGTTCGTGGTTATTCCCTTTTTTCGCTATGCTTGGACGGGAGAATGCCTCACCCCATCCCGACCAGCAATTTCCGCAGGTCGCGGGGGTCGAAAGGTTTGGCAAGATAGGCGTCCATGCCCGCCGCGAAGCACTTTTCGCGGTCGGACGCCTGGGCGTGCGCCGTCATACCGATGATCGGCATGTGGCGGCGGCCTTGCTCCGCCTCGTCCTTACGGATGCGGCGCGTGCATTCCAGCCCGTCCATCACCGGCATCTGAACGTCCATAAGGATCGCGAAATAGGCCGTGCCTGTCGCCAGCTTACGCAAGGCCGCTGCGCCGTGTTCGGCAACGTCGACGCCGTAGCCATAGTCTTCGAGCAGGTGCGACGCCACCAAGACATTGGCCGGCGAATCCTCGACCAGCAGGATCTTCTGGCCGCGCGCGTCGAGCGCGTCCGGAATTTCGGCAGGGGCGGCGTCCACTTCGGCGGCGGGCCGGAGTGGCAGGCGCACGCTGAAGCGCGAACCCTGGCCCTCGACGCTTTCAACATTGATCGTGCCGCCCATGATGTCGATCAGTGTCTTGGTAATGGCCAGGCCCAGGCCCGTGCCGCCATACTTTCGGGTGACGCTGGTGTCGGCCTGTACGAACTTCTCGAAGATGGTCGCCAGCTTCTGTGGCGGAATGCCGACGCCAGTGTCGCTGACCGTGATGTCCAGCATTTCCGGTCCGTCCATGCGCGAAGCCTTGCCGCACATGATGGTGATCCCGCCCGCCGGCGTGAATTTAAGCGCATTGGTGGACAGGTTCAGAAGCACCTGGCGCAGTCGGGTGGGGTCGCCCACGACCTGGGCATCGCCGATGCCGCCGCAGTCGCAGGTCAGGGACAAGCCCTTTTCGCGTGCCTGGACCGCGATCATGCTGGCGACGTCGCGTATCAACGTGGCCGGAGAATACTCGATGGCTTCGAGTTCGATGGCGCGCGCCTCGATTTTCGAGATGTCCAGCAGGTCGTTGATCAGCGCCAGCAGTTGCTGGGCGCTCATGTGCAGGGTTTCAATGAACTGCGCCTGCTTGTCGGTCAGCGGCTTGGAATTGGCCAGGATATGCGACAGGCCGATGACCGCGTTCATCGGCGTGCGAATCTCGTGGCTCATATTCGCCAGGAATTCGGTCTTGGCGATATTGGCGGCTTCGGCGGCCGTGACCGCGCGGCGCAGGGCCTCTTCGCTGTCGCGTTGGCGGTATTGGCGGCGGCGGTCGCGCAACGCCGAGCGCACAGAAGAGAGCAGGGTGGCGATGTAGATTGGCCGAGTCACCAGCGTCATGTTGCCGACGCTTTCCAATGCCGCGATGGTCTCGACCGGCTGAAGGGTCGATGGCGTCAGAACGATCAGCGGAAAGTCCGACCAGGACGGTTGGGCCGCCAATGTCCGTCCAAGGGCGTCGCGGTTGGCCAGTATGGCCTCCTGGGTGATGACCACGGCGTCGGCGCCGGCGGTCATGCCCTGGCATAACGCGTCGATATCGCTGCACACCTCGGCGTCAATACCGTTGTCGGCCAGGATCTGCCGGGTCGTGGCGCCATCGCGCGCTGTTGGCGCCAGGATAAGGACCAGCGACTGCAGGGCTGCGGTGTCCGTCATTTGCTGCCGATCAGATCCTGGGTTTGTCCGTTGTAAACAGGCGTTCCGGTCAACACCCCCTGGAAATCGCGTAACGGTTCGCCGACGCGGATACCGGCGCTGTCGAGATGGAACTCGCGGATCGAGCGTTCGTGCGCGCCGGTGCGCTTCTTGACGACCGAAATGGTCTGGCGGACCTGTCCGGCGGCTTCGAAATAACGGAATAGAATAACGCTGTCGGCAAGGTAGCTGGTGTCGAGCGGCGTCTGCATGGCGTTGCCGAGCAGCCCGTGCTGCGCGACGATCAGGATGGTGATCACGTTGCGGTGGCCCAGATAGGTCAGGAGTTCGTGCAACTGCGCCGTCAGGAATTTTTCCTCCGGCATGGCGTTGAGATAGCCGTTCAGGCTGTCGATGACGACGACGCGCGCCGGGGCATGGCCGTCGCGGCCTTCGGCGGCGGCGCGTACGGCATAGCCGAACTCACCCGGCGACAGTTCCGCCGAATCGACCGTCTGGACGGTGACCAAGCCGGACGCCAGGTGCGCGTCCAGGTCCTGCCCGATGCCGCGCGAGCGTTGGCGCAAGGTGTCGAGACGCTCGTCGAAGGTAAAGACAGCGGCGCGTTCGCCGCCTTTCGCCGCCGACAGTGCCAGTTGCATGCCCATGGTCGACTTGCCCACACCGGCGGGACCCAGCAGCAGCAGGCTTGTGCCCAGATCGAGGCCGCCGCCCAGCATGGCGTCGAGTTCCGGCACGCCACATGACAGCCGCCGGATTTCGGCCATGCCGACATGCTCGCCCGCGACCAGCCGGGGGAAGATCGACAGGCCGCCCTTGCTGATGGTGAAGTCGTGATAGCCGCCGCGATACTTGCGGCCACGGAACTTGGTGACGCGCAAGCGCCTGCGCTCGGCGCCGTATTCGGGCGCCAACTGCTCCAGATTGAAGACGCCGTGGGCAATGGACTGAAGTTGGCGGTCCTCCTCGTCGCTGGCGGTCTTGTCGTCGAGGAACAGGGTGGTGCAGTTGCGGCCCTGGAAGAAGGTCTTGAGGGCCAGCACCTCGCGGCGGTAGCGCAGGGTGTTCTGTGACAGAAGCTTGATCTCGGCCATCGAGTCGATGACAACCCGCGTCGGGTTGAGCTTTTCGATGTGGGAGATGACGGCCTTGGTCGTCTGGTTCAGTTCGACCTCGGCGGGATGGAACATCGTGTACTTGTGATCCGAATCCAACTCCAGGTCATTGGCGATCAGCTCGCAGAAATTGACGCCGTCGAGCGTCCAGCCATGCGACGCGGCATTGGCGCGCAATTCGTCCTGCGATTCAGCCAGGGTCACGTACAGAACGGTTTCACCGTTGCGCACGCCTTCGAGCAGGAACTGCAGGGCCAGAGTGGTCTTGCCGCCACCAGGCGCGCCCTGGATCAGGTATACGCGGTTGGCTATCAGCCCGCCGCCCAGGACATCATCAAGTTCGGCTATACCCGTCCCGACGTTCGTATCACTCCACATCAATCCCTCGACGCCTTCTTGCTGTAACCCCTAACCGGTTGCAGCGTTCATTGAAAAAAGCAATTCGGAATATAGTGGGAGAGGCGGCAGGCTTCGCTCCACGCCGGGGTTTTGCAGGTACAACAGGCGGCGTAAATTGGAGGATGTTTTAGCGGTAACATCGGTTATAGCTATGCCGCGCGGCGTGCCATGTGCTCGGCAGGCTATCCAATAAAAAAATATTGGGGAGACATCATGGCTGAACAGGTTATCCGCAAGGTCGTCATCGCGGGCGGCGGCACCGCCGGCTGGTGCGTCGCCACCGCGCTCGGCAAGCTTCTGGGACCGTTGCTGGGCATTACCCTGGCCAAGCTGCCGGATTACGAGACCTTCCTGCGGCAGTATTGCGCGGCGGAACCGGCGGTGTAGGGCAGGGAAGCGGCGCCTTTATTGTGGACGCCGGGAGACGGTGCTTCGCCGGAGTTGTCCCCCTCGCCATCGCGTCGCTACGCGCGCTGCCGGCGGGCCTCATTATCGAGGAAGTCCTGCGCCGCTCTGCCCCGCTTGCCGGCCAGCCGGAGCGTGATAAGAATGGACAAACTCATCCGGGGGTCTCGTCATGCGTCTGTGTCTCACCGTGCTGTTGAGCCTGTTGGCGCTGCCCGCCGCCGCGCAGGCCGTCCACCAGGACATCTATGAGGGCACGATCGGCAAGAGCCCCATCGTGCTTGAAGTCCTCAGCTATAACGACGGCAACACGACCCTACGGTCGGGGCAATACTTCTACAGCAAGTACCGCACGCCGATAGCGCTTAAGGCGGGAACAGCGCCGCTGAGCTTCACCGAAAGCGATCCGGCCTGTTACGAGGCCGAGTGTCCCGCGACGGCGACTTTGACACTGAGCGCAGCGGGCGAAGGGCTGAAAGGCACCTGGCAGGCCGCGCGCAAGCCCACGCGCATCGCGGTCGCGCTCAAGCGCGTTTCCACGCGCGACTATGCGACGACGCTCAACGTGAAGACGGCCTCCGCCCTGGCCATGGTCGTGTCGGACGAAGAGGTGCTGGTGGCCGCCGGCGGCAACCCCTTTCTGAAGAAGCTTTATGACGGCGACCTGGTCGACGGCCCCGAAACGCGCGTGCATGGCGTAGGCTACCGCACCGTCACGCACAAGGGCACGGGCGTCAGCTTCATCCGCATGACCCAGATGGCGGACCCGGCCATGCTTAAGGCCATCAATGCGCGACTCGACATCCGGCGTCACGCCAACCAGTCGGCGGCGCTGGAATGCGCCGAGCTGCGCAAGGAGAACGACCAGATCGAGGGCTTTGGCGGCTATGAAGATATCGACGTCAAGGTCGCCTATGTCACGCCGGCCCTGATGTTCGTCGAGCAGTCGGGCAGCACCTATTGCGGCGGGGCGCATCCCAATAATTTCTGGTCGCTGACGGGCTATGACCTCAGGATCGGGGGCAATCTCGACATGAACCACCTGCTGAAGCTGTACGACACGCCGGCCGGCTGGCAGGAAGGCGACGAATTGCCGGAGACCCCGCAGTACAAGGCGCTTGAGGCGAAACTGACTCCGAAATCGCCGTGGTTCGGGGGTGGTGCTGATATTCCGGACTGCGTGGCCGAGGACCTGGGCTATGGCTATACGCTGTCGTTCAATGCCAAGGGGCTGGTTTTCAGCCTGACCGACCTGCCCCATGTCATGGGCGCGTGCCTGGGCGAATACTATGTCGTGCCCTATACCGAGTTGAAGGCGCTGTGGCGGCCGGAGGCGAGGGCTTACTTCCCTGGATTGTTCTGACGCACAGGTGTGGCACCTGGAAGGCGCTCTATAGCTGCGTCAGGATGGTCTTGTCGGTGATCCCGATCCTGTCGCGGACCGACAGGCGCGGGGCGAGGGTGGCCATGAGTTCCTTGCGTATCCGGGCGCTCTGGCCGACGTCGCCAAAGGCCCATTCGCACCGGTAGCCGCCGAAACGTCCATCAAGCGTCCGTCCGGCCCGAACCGCCATCATCCTCTGGATTTTTGTTTTGAACGGCTGGATCAATCTCACCGTCATTCGACGCCAGCCTTGGCAGCCGGACGGTGAAGGTCGTTCCGTCGCGTTCAGTGGAGGTCACGTCAATCTTCCCACCGTGCGCGACGACGATCCCTTTCGATATGTAGAGTCCAAGACCAAGATTGACGGGTACGGGCGCGTCCTTGCCGGGCTTGCCGGACTCTCCTCGGGTTAGCGCGTCGAACAATGTGGCCAGGATACGCGTGTTGATCGGGCTGCCCTCATTGTGCACCGACAGCACCACTTCCTGAGGCAGACCCTCGACGCTGATGGAAATGGGGGAGTCATAAAAGCCGTACTGGACCGCATTGCCAAGCAGGTTGGACAAGACCTGCCCCAGGCGCGCCTTGTCCCACGAACCGGCAAGATCGCCAGACATCTCCAGACGGAACTCACGGCCGGGATGCAGGGTCTTCATCTCGTTGACCAGTTGCCTGCACACGAATCGTAAATCGCAGACCTCCCGGATAATCGGGAAGCCCGTACCGAGCCGCGTGCGGGTCAGGTCCAGCAGGGTCGCGACGATATCGAGCGCGCGGTCGGCGCTGTCGCCAATCTGCGACTGCAACATGGCCTGACGTTCGCTGATGCCGCCCAGGCGCACGGTCAGCTGGGCCGAATTGGAGATGGCGCCTAGCGGATTGCGCAGGTCGTGGCTCAGTATATCCAGAAAGAGGTTGCGCGATGTTTCCAGTTTTTTCGAATAATTATGGATCGATTCCGTCATGACCTGGTCGACGGCCTCATGGAACCGGGTAAGGTCCCGTATATCCTGCTCACAAAAGACGGGTCGAGACGCTTCCCAGTTTTTGATGATGCTGGCGCGAAGCGCGCGATATTCAGAGACCATCTGATCGAGATTGAAGCCGCCGTCGTGCCGCAGGGACGCATGAGCCTCGGCCGCGCTGGGCGATTTGCCGTGCTTTTTTCCGCCCTGGGACTTCAGCAGCTGTTCCGGCCCGGACTGTGCGGCTTCTATGTCATGGACGATGAAGGCTAGGATTTGCGTGATATGGTCGCGCAGGGCCAGCGGACTCATAGCTCCCGCTGCGGGCACGAAATTTTTGGCAAAATTTTCCCATTCCAGAACAATGGGAGCCGGATTGTCACGAATGAAATCGGCAAGGCGCATAATGTATTCCATTACCTGAATACACCGGCATATCCGGCCTCAAGGCTTCAAGCCAATATTCCAAACAACTGAAAAATATAGCGTTGGAAAGAGAAAGGATTTGGACGCAATATTCAGGTGATTTACGTCGTCCGTATATAATACACCTATTTGTAGAATTAGATATTGGTAAATAAATTACTTGGTGCCGAACAACACATAAGGTTGTGGCGGGTTTTCGCTATCAGCGGATGAGGCGCGGGCGATATTGTCGCCCGCGCTCCCACATTACATGCCGGGCTGGTTGAGCAAGGTAATTTCGACACGCCGGTTGGATTGACGCCCCGCCACGGTGGCATTGGTCGCCACGGGCTTTTCGACGCCGGAGCCGGAGGTCAGGATGCGTTCGCTGCTGACGCCGCCGGCCGACAGGATCGACTTGACGGAATTGGCGCGGGCCAGCGACAGGGTTTGGTTATAGTCCGCCCCGCCGACATTATCGGTATAGCCCTCTATACGCACCTTGGTCGCCGGACTGAGGCGCAGATAGTTGATCAAGGGCTGGAGGCGATTGACGCCGCCTGGCAGAAGCTGGGTCTTACCCGTTTCGAAACTAACGTCCTGAAGCACCATGGTAGATCCCATACTGCTGTTGGTCATGTTGTAGTCGCGCAGCTGTTCGCGGGCGCGGGCCAGTTCCTGGTTCTTTCCGGCCAGTTGGTCGTTCTTGCCGTCGATCACCCTGTCCTGGCCGGCGATACGCGCATCCTTGCCCTGCAGTTGCAGGTCCTTGGCCGCCAGTTGCCGGTCTTTGTCAGCCACCTGGGCAAGCCCGGTCAGGCGGGCGTTGTCGGCCTCGAATCTGGCCTGCTGGCCGCGCGTTTCGGCAAGATCGAGATAGGTCTGTCCGATCATCAACTGATGCTCGGCCTTTTCCTTGTCGCCGCGCGACCATTCCATCTGTGCGGAATTCAGCGCCAGCCTGGCATTGGACAGGTCGCCCTGCCCGCGGTCAGCGATATGCTTGTCGTTGAGGTCGGCTGACAGCCGGTTTTGCGCGTCGCTGACCCGGGCGTTGGGTCCCATCGACGTGCAGGCGCCGAGCATGACAAACGCCGTGCCGAGGAGGAGCGCACGCGTCAGGCGTGTTGAAGTGATCTTGGTCATGTGGGCGTGTCCTATTGGGCGGGCGCGGCCATCGCCGACGCAAGCAGGTTGTTGTTGCTGATCCTGAGCGCAGCCAGGGTCGCGCGTTCGCTGGCCAGTGACGCCAGAAGCGCGGACTGTTCGGCCAGCCGTTCGGCGTTGTCGTAATGGTTCGCCTCGACCGCCGCGCGGGCGGCGGTCAGCCGCTGCCGCGCCATGTTGAAGCTTTGATCGCCGCTGTCGCCGGCCTGGCCGGCCTGGCGCGTGACCATTTCGATCTTGGCGTCGGCGCGGCCGATGGCCAGCCTGGCGGTTGCCTCATCCGCCAGCGCGGGTAGCGCGAAGGCTGACATACCCGCTATCGCCCAGCCGAGCCCGGTCTTTAGATGTGATGGATGACGGGAAAGATTTCGATTAGCCTGGGTCATTTAAGATCCCTTTCCGCTACATGCCGGGACACGGAAACCGTGCGCACTTCAGCAGAAGCGTTTGCAAAGGCTTACATGGTGATCGTGTAAAATAAAACAAGTCAAAGTGTGGAGAAAAAAACAGATAAATATCACTTTAATACAATTTCTAATTCTTGTAAGTAAAGCATACTGCGCTTCGCGTCTTTTATAGGCCAGATTTTGTGTGTGTGAATATTTTCCACAACGGTATTTTTATTTATAAACGCGAGATCAATGTGGCTTTTGCATTAATAATGTGGCAAACATTTTCGTTATTCAACCGGAATTGTTTGAAATGAAATCTTTAAATCTGCTTGCAATGGCATTGGTAATCATCGGGGGAATTAACTGGTTGCTGATTGGCGCCGGGCAATTCGATCTTGTCGCCTCGCTTTTCGGCGGGCCAGATACCGGGGCCGCCCGCGTCCTCTATGTTCTGGTCGGCCTGTCCGCGATCTGGCAGCTTGTGCCGTTCTTCAGGGCGCTCAGGCGGGGCGAAGCGTCAGACCTTCGCGAACATTAGATACCGTCGGCCGGAAGCCAAGGCCTATTTCCCTGATTTATTGGATGTTGAGTGACTAAAAATTGAATAAAATATGTTATATCAGTTGGTTAATGTGATTATGTAATTTACTCTATCAGGCCGGGACCGTTTCCGCCGGCCAGGTTTCGACGGTCAGGTGCGATAGTTCGTGGACGGGTTTGAGGCGTTCGCGGATCGTGGCGCCGTCGATGGTTCCGGAGACGCTGACAATGGCCGCGTGGGATTCTGGGCCGATGCGCCAGACGTGCAGATCAATGATGGACGCATCTCCGGGCGCTTCGACCAGGTCGCGGATTTCCCCGGCGATATGATCGTCGGTTTTGTCGAGCAGCACGGCGGCGGTTGCCTTTATCAGCGACCAGGCCCAGCGGCCAATCACTATGCCACCGACCACGCCCATGACCGGATCGAGCCACACCCAGCCGGCAAGGCGCCCGGCCAGCAGCGCCGCGATCGCCAGCACCGAGGTGAAGGCGTCGGCCAGGACGTGCATATAGACCGACTTCATATTGTTGTCGTTGCCGTGGCCGTGGTGGTGCCCGTGGTCATGATGATGGTCATGGTCATGATCATGGTGATGGCCGCCATCGGCCGACAGCAAAAGGACGCTGGCAATGTTGACGGCGAGCCCTATGACCGCGACCCAGATGGCTTCGGTAAAGGCGACGTCGGTGGGCTCAAACAGCCGCCATAGCGATTCCCACGCGATTCCCAGGGCAATCACACCCAGCACAAGCGCCGAGGCGAAGCCTGCCAGGTCGCCGACCTTGCCCGTGCCAAAGGAAAAGGCACGGTCGTGGGCGTGCTTGCGGGCAAAGGCATAGGCCGCGGCAGCGATGCCCAGGGCGCCGGCGTGCGTCGCCATGTGGAAGCCGTCGGCCAGCAGCGCCATCGAGCCGGTCAGGTAGCCGGCAAGGATTTCACCGACCATCATGACGGCGGTCAGGGCGACGACCCAGAGGGTCTTGCGGCGATTGGCATCGTGGGCGCGGCCGAGGTAAACGTGATTGTGTACAGGTTGAAGCGACATATGAGCTATTTTGCGTAACGGCGTATAACAGCGATCAATTCTTCCGCGCCATTATCGCGCGCTTGAGGCGTAAGGTCCGGGGCGGCGACATGTTCGCGCAGGTGCTCGATGATCAACTCGTCCATCAGTCCGTTGATGGCCCCGCGCACGGCCGCGACCTGCTGCAAGACGTCGCTGCACGAAGCGTCCGTGTCGAGCGCCTTTTCGACGGCGGCCAGCTGGCCCGCGATGCGGCGGACGCGCTTGGTCAGATCGGTGCGGTTATGGGCAGTGTGTGACATACTATACTCCACTATAGTATTTTGAGGCGGGGGGCAATGGGTATGGCAAGGCCCGATTATTCACCATCGTTTTCAGGCGTGACGTGCTAAGACCTGCTTCCAGCGGAATGATCGGGTGTCTGAACGTGTCTGGAAATGAAACGGGACAATCTATCAATTTTTCAGAGGCTTTTCTCTTCTGGCTAAAGCTTGGCTTCATCTCGTTCGGCGGTCCGGCCGGACAGATTGCCATCATGCACCAGGAACTTGTTGAGCGCCGCCGCTGGATATCGGACAAGCGATTCCTGCACGCGCTCAACTATTGCATGATGCTGCCTGGACCCGAAGCGCAGCAACTGGCGACCTATATCGGCTGGCTGATGCACCGGACGTTAGGCGGGATCGTCGCGGGCGGGCTGTTTGTCCTGCCGTCGCTCATCCTCCTGCTTGGCCTGTCTTGGCTCTATATGGCCTTTGGGCACGTGACCCTGGTCGAAGGGCTGTTCTACGGCATCAAGCCCGCCGTCATCGCCATTATCGTGCAGGCGCTTTACCGCATCGCCGGGCGGACGCTGAAAAACCCGCTGATGTGGGCCATCGCCGCGGCGGCATTTGTGGCCCTGTTCGTTCTGCACGCGCCGTTCCCGTTGATCGTGCTAGGCGCCGCTGCTGTCGGCGCTATTACGGGACGGTTGCGTCCGGCGCTGTTCGCCGTGGCGGCTGCGCACACAGGCCAAGCGTCCCACGGCCCGGCAATGATTGATGACGGGACGCCGCCGCCCGACCACGCGCGCTTCCGCTGGTTCCGGCTGGCAGCCATCCTTGCCGTGGGGTTTGTGCTGTGGGCCGGGCCGCTCGTGGCGGCGGGCCTGGCCTTGGGGTGGGAGCATCCGCTTAGCCGGATGGGGGTGTTCTTTTCCAAGGCGGCGCTTTTGACCTTTGGTGGCGCCTATGCGGTCCTGCCCTATGTCTATCAGGGCGCAGTGACGCAATATGGCTGGCTGAGCGCGCCGCAGATGATCGACGGGCTGGCGCTTGGGGAAACCACGCCGGGGCCGCTGATCATGATTTTGACCTTCGTGGCCTTTGTTGGCGGGTGGAATACGGCGTGGCTGGGGCCGGACATGCGCGTTGCGGCGGCTATGATCGCGGCGGTGTGGGTGACCTGGTTCACCTTCCTGCCGTCCTTCCTGTTCATTTTCGCCGGCGGGCCATTGATCGAAAGCACGCACAACCGGCTAAGCTTCACCGCGCCGCTGACGGCCATTACGGCGGCGGTCGTTGGCGTCATCCTGAACCTGGCGCTGTTCTTTGCCTATCATGTGATGTGGCCTCAAGGCTTCGGCGGGCCGTTTGACGCGTTAAGCGCCGGGCTGGCGGTCGCCGCCGCCGTGGCCCTGATCCGGTTCCGTGCCAATGTCATTATCGTTATCGCCGTCAGTGCGGTGATCGGGCTGGTCCTGCGTCTTGCGGCGGGTTTGATATGACGGTGTCGCGCCGTCGTCAGGCGGTGACGGCTTCCGCGCCGCGCAGCAGGGCATAGACCTCGTCTTCGAGGCGTTCCGGGTGCATCCGGCCCTGCGCGAGTTGCGTGCGGTCGAAGGCGCGCACGCCTTCGCCCTGATGGATCAGAAGGCCGGCGTCGCAGCGCGTCACGAAGGTGGCCACGTCGTGCAGCGCCGTTATGACGCAGCGGCCCCCGTCCGCCCAGGCCCGGATTTCACGCTTGAGGTCATAGGCGGCGACCGGGTCGAGCCAGTTGAACGGCTCATCGAGCAGCACCAGGTCGGGCTCGCCCAGGAAGGCGCAGAACAGGCTCAAGCGCTGCTTCATGCCCGAAGACATGGCGCCGATCGGCTTGTCGCGCAAAGCGGCTAAGCCGAGGGCGTGGTAGATGGCGTCTGGTTGTCCGGCCTCGCAGCCGCGCAGGTCGCAGACGAGCGCGATCAGTTCGCCCGCCGTCACGGTCGGCGGCAGGGTGTCGTGCGGCGGGGCGAAACCGAAGCTTTGGGCGCGTTCGGCGTCTTCATGGCTTAGGTCACGGCCGCGCCACGCGATGCCGCCGCCGCCGATGTCCAGCCGGGCGCACAGGGCCTTGAGCAGGGTCGTCTTGCCGCTGCCGTTGACGCCCAGCACGCCGAACCAGCCGGGTTCGGCCGTGAAGCTCAGGCGTTTCAGGATGTCGCGGCTCCCGATGCGGACGGTCAGGTCGGTCACGTTCAGCGTCATGACGGGTCTCTCCATCGGTTGCGGGGCACGGCGCGGATGTTGGCTATGGCCCGGACAATCAGCCAGCCGACTGCGATCAGGCCGAACTGGAAGGCGAACTTGACGATGGCGGCGACGATGAGTTCGCCACCCGCCATGGCCGGCGCGGCCTGTACCGAACGCGTCATGGCATAGGGAATGAGCAGGACCAGCCAAAGGCAGACCCCGCCCACGACGACGGCGGCGGAGGTCAGGGCCATGGGGACCGGCTGGGCGGCGCCGAAGCTGGCGGCGAGGGCCAGGAGCGCGACGAGCGCGACCTGAGGGCCGCTGATGCGCGCGGCGATGCGGTGGAACGGGATCGGCTGGAAGGCCAGGAAGCGGACAAGGCGCAGGTTCGGCCACGCCAGGGCAATCGCGCATATCAGGCCTATGACGGTGATCATGCCGAAGCCTACTGTCGTGCCAGGATTGTTATGCTGGGCCAGCGCCGAAGCCGGCGTGGCCAGGGCCCACAGTCCGCCGCTGAGGAGCCAGACGGGCATGATGCCGAGCTTGCGGCGGAAGGTTGTGGCCAGAGACACGCGCACGGCTGTCGGCAGGCGAAGGCGCATGGTGGGACGTGGCAGACGCAAGCGCGGGAGCCTGAAGCGGCCTCGCAGGCCGAGGGCGGTTGTGAGCGCCGCCAGAGCCGCGCCCGTGAACATGCTGGCGAAACAGGGCAGGGCCAGGTCGGGGCGGGTGACGGCGGCGACGATTGTCACGGCGGAAATAGCGACCAGCGTCAGCGCCGCCGCCCGCAGATGGACAAAGCGGTTGAGCGCCGGTCCGAAGGCGGTCCACGGCTGAAGGATGCCGGTCCGCAATTGCCGCCAGCGCGCCGATCCGGGGCCGATGAAGCTGAGGTGGAAGATGGCAAAGCCCGCGGCGCCCGCGAGAACGAGGCCAATATCGGGTTTCATGGCGATCAGGCGGACGGCCCGGACCACCGCCGCGACGACGAAGCCAGCGATGACCACGATAGACAGACCAAAGCGGATGTCGCGCCGGGCGGCGTTCAGCCAGCCGCGCAGCACAAGGGCTTCGAGGCGCGTTAGCACGCCTTCGGGGGATCGCCACCATCTCTGTAAAAAAGCACCCAGCATAATTCGCAGAGGGCCGCCGGTTTCAGGCGGATTTGTGACAGAACAGGTTAAGTTTATGTCATGTAGCGTTTGTAAAGCGCAGGCGGTAGGCCGTGTTGGCGGCGAAGCGCGTTACGCCGCCGGCATTGGCACGGCCGGAGAGATGGCTGACGGCCTGGCCCGGTGGCGCCACGATCTCCAGCTCAGCGTCTTGCGCGGACCGGATCACGGCCGAGGTCGCCTTGCCCGCCTTCCAGTCGATATCGACACTCAGGCCGCCGCGCGCCTTCAGGCCGCGCACCGAACCGTCGGGCCAGGCCGAGGGCAGGGCGGGCAGCAGGCGCAGCCGGCCATTGTGGCTTTGCAGCAGCATTTCCGCAAGCGCCGCCGCCGCGCCGAAATTGCCGTCGATCTGGAAGATGCCGCTGTCGCCGCCCGGATGCATGTCGAAATAGTTGGGCGCCGTCTGTTCGCGGAACAGCTTGGTCATCATGTCGTGGGCGATGTCGCCTTCGCC
>CBFGPQ010000021.1:0-33945 GCA_965650705.1 uncultured Asticcacaulis sp.
CGCAGCTAACGGCGCGCGAACGCGAAATCCTGACTGGCATTGTCGCCGGCCTGCCAAACAAGACGATTGCCTACGACCTCCAGATCAGCCCGCGCACGGTCGAGGTCCACCGAGCCAGCATTATGAACAAGATGCAGGCAAAGAGTCTTCCGGAACTTGTACGCATGACCCTTACAGTCGACGTGAAGACAATTTGACGCAGATCAATGCCCACGTTTTGACGCTCCGCTAGTACGGCGGCATGGATAGTTCTGCTTCAAGCGCCAAGATTCTTGTCGTCGCCCCCAATGCTGACCTGATGCACTCGCTTGCCTTCATGCTGAAGGCGGAAGGATTTGATGTCGAAACCCGCTCGAAGTGGCAGACGGGCGACGACATCGGCTCCAGTCAGGCGATGATCATCGACCATGGCAGCTTTCCAAGAGGCTTTCGCGACAATGGCGCACTGGAACGGCTGGGTACGAAACTGGTCGTACTGGCAGGCAATCCCATTCTGCCTGCCGGGCTGGAGCATGCCACCTTGGTACGCAAGCCCCTGCTCAACCGTGACCTGGCCAACGCCCTGCACGCCGCGCTGGCGACGCCGGCTACGTAACAATACGTAGGGATAAAACCGAATTTCGCGCGCATCGGATTCGCGCAAAAAGTGACGTCAACAAACGGTTCCACGGAGTGCCCCATGTTCGACGCCATGCCCATCGTTGTTAAGCCCGCCAACCATGGCACCGCTTTCGGCCACGTAACCGGCAACCCAACCCTTACCTTTACGCCGGGAGCAGAGATCTATGCCGAAGGCGACAAGGCCGGCGGACTTTTTCAGGTGGTGTTCGGGGTCGTACGCACCTATCGCCTGCTGGCTGACGGCCGCCGCCAGATTTGCGCCTTTCACATGCCGGGCGAGGTCTTTGGCTTCGAAACCGGCACGGAACGCCATTTCTTCGCGGATGCCGTGAGCGCCGTTGGCCTGGAAGCCATGCGCCCGGGCAACGAGACCGACCTGTCGCGCGAACTGCTGGCCTTGGCCCTCAGGTCCCTAAGCCGCGCCCATGACCATTTGCTGACACTCGGCCGCACCGATGCGTTGGGCCGCGTCGCCGGCTTCCTGCTGGAAATGGCGGACCGTCAGGACGTACGTGGCCATAGCCCTATAGACCTGCTCATGTCGCGCACCGATATTGCCGACTACCTCGGCCTGACGATAGAAACCGTATCGCGCGTGCTGACAAAGCTGAAAACGGAGCGCATCATTCGTCTTGCCTCCTCGCGCCAGATCGAGGTCCTGCGCTGGGAAACCCTGGAAAGCCTGACACGCTAGGGTTAAAGCCTAATCCACATTTTCCGGTCGGCCCCTCTATTCCACGCCGGCCGAGATAAAGATCCAGCGCCAGCCGTTCCCGCGGCTGGCGCTTCCTTATGCTACGCGTGAATACCGGTGCCCGTCCGCCGGGCCGCGGGCATACTGGTCAAATACCGCCGCGACCGAGCGAACCAGCATCTTCAGCGGCGCGTCGAACCTTACCGTCCGATGCGCCACAGTTACCAGACCGGCGGCGGTGAATTCCTGGAGCGCCGCGACGTCCTCATCGAGATAATCCTCAGGCAGGCCGTGACGACGGAGAATCGCCGCGATGTCGGCCTCGAAGTAACACATCAGGCTGGCGATCACTTCGCGGCGCACGGCATCGTCTCCGCGATAGCTCCAGCCACGCACGGTTGGCAGTTTTCCACCGGCGACGAGGTTGCGATAGCTTGTCGCCTGCGGAATGTTCTGGGCGATCCCCTGATCCAGTTCGCTGATCGATGAAGCGCCGAATGCGATCAGCCGATCGTTCGGCAGGTCCGTATAACCCATGAAATTGCGGCGCAGGGTCCTCGTCGCCAACGCCTTCGCTAGCCCGTCCGTGGGCTTTGCGAAGTGATCGATGCCGACCGCAACATAGCCCGTAGCCGCCAGTTGTGTGTCGATCTGCAAATATTGCAGCGCCTTTTCGCTTAAATCCGGCAAAGCCTTCTCATCGAGCAGGCGCTGGTGCTTTTTTACCCAAGGTACATGCGCGTACGAAAAGGCGCTGATGCGTTGGGGATCGAGGCGCATGACGTCGTCAAGCGTGCGTTGCAGGCTTTTCGACGTTTGATGCGGCAAGCCGTAGACCAGGTCGATACCGAGTGAAGTCAGGCCCTGGCCACGCAGCGTGTCCATGGAGGCCAGGATCATCTCCATAGGCTGAACACGGTTGATCGCCGCCTGGACTTCGGCCTGCGTGTCCTGGATACCGAGATTGACGCGGTTAAACCCCAGATGACCGTAGATATGCGCTTTTTCCTTGGTGACGCGCCGCGGGTCGAGTTCGATCGACACCTCCGCTTCCGGTGTGACGTCGAAAGCCATGTTCAAGGCGGAGAACAGGCGCATCATCGTCCCGGGCAGGAGAATCCCCGGCGAACCGCCGCCAAAGTGCAGGGAATGGACCTTGGGCCGGAAACCGAGCACCGTGCTCACGAGGCCGATCTCGTGGATCAGACTTTCGACGTAAGCTTCAATCGGCTCATAGTGGCGGGTTATCTGGGTATTACAACCGCAGAACCAGCACATCTGCTCGCAAAATGGGACATGAATGTACAGTGCCACGCTGCTGTCACGCGGCAACGCGGCCAGCCAGTCAGCATAGGTGTCGGCGCCCAGCACGCCGAAATGGTGTGCCGAAGGATAGCTGGTATAGCGCGGGGCCTCCTTGCCCAACCATTTCAACTGGTCAATATCCTGCCAGGATTTCGCGATGGACATCATTTAAGTCCTTTCAGGCGCAGCGAGTTGAGAACGACCACCAGGGACGACGACGACATGGCGATGGCGGCGATCAACGGCGTCACGCCCCCGAGTACGGCGGCCGGAACGGCGATCAGGTTGTAGGCGAGCGAGACGGTGAAGTTCTGCAGGACAAGGGTACGTGTACGACACGCGACATCGATGGCCGTCACCACCGGCGCCAAGCCGTCGCCGCGATAGACGAAGTCGGCCGCGTTCTGGGTGATGTCCATGCCGCTGGAAGGCGACATCGATACGGTCGCGGCCGTCAGCGCCGCTGCGTCGTTCAGGCCATCGCCGACCATCAGGACCTTGCGCCCCTGTGCGCGCATTTCCTCGACGGCGCGGACCTTGTCGACCGGGCTCAAACCTGCCCGCACATCGCCAATGCCCAGCCGTGCGCCCAGGGCTTCAGCCACCGAGCGGCGGTCGCCGGACAGCATGACCACCTTGAGGCCGCGTGCCTTCAGGTCCGCGATCGTGTCTTCGGCATCGGTGCGTTCAATGTCCGCGAAAACGAGCCGGACCGGGTCATTGTCGGCCCGGCGGAACCACAGCTCAATCTGGCGATCCGCCCCCGACGCCACGCCCAACCATCCGGCGCGGCCAAGCTGGACCGTTTGGCCCTGATGAACCGCCCGCAGGCCGTCGCCGGGATGATCTTCGACAACGACGTCCGGCAGGGGGCCGAAGCACTCGGCGGCGGCAATCGCCTGCGAAAGGGGATGGCGGCTCTTGCTGGCGATGGCAACGGCCAGGCGACGGTCGGGTTCGTCGAGATCGTGCGGGTTGAGCCAACGCGGCTGGCCGCTGGTCAGGGTGCCTGTCTTGTCGAACACCACCGTGTCCACGGTCGCGAGGGCTTCCAGCCCCTTGCCCGACTTCAGCAATATCCCGCGCGCGAACAGGTGCGACGAGGCCAAGACATGAACGACCGGCACGGCCAGGCCGAGCGCGCATGGGCAGGTGATGATCAGCACCGCCATGGCCTTGAGCAAGGCGTCCTCCCACATGGCACCCTGGCCGGTGAACATGCGAAATGCGATCCAGCCAGCAAAGGTCGCCAGCGCCAGGATGTGGACGACCGGCGCGTACAGGCCGGCGACACGGTCGGCGAAGCGGACATAGGCGCTTTGCGACTGTTCGGCCTTTTCCATCAGGGCGACGATTTCCGACAACAGGCTGTTGTCAGCGGCGGCACTCACCCGGACCTCGAGCGGCGCCGACTGGTTGATCATGCCGGCATAGAGCTTTTCGCCCGGTTCGATGGCGCGCGGCAGGGTTTCGCCGGTAACCAGGCGGGTATCAATGTCGGAACGGCCCGCGATGACAATGCCGTCCGCGGCGATCTTCTCGCCGGCGCTCACGACCAGGACGTCGCCCGGCCGGATATCGCGGATGCGCAGCGCGGCCACCTGCCCGTCCTTCACCACGCGCGCCGTGCCTTCAAGCATGGCCAGAAGGCCTTGCGCCGCCTCACGCGCCTTGCCGCGCGCCTTGAGGTCGAGGTAGCGGCCGATCAGCAGGAAGAAGAGCAGCATGATCGAGGCGTCGAAATAAACATAGCGGCCGTGGCGAATGGTCTCGAACAGCGACAAGGCATTGGCCAGCAGCACGGCCAGCGAGATCGGCACGTCCATGTTGGTACGACCGGCCCTCAGCGCCGACAGGGCCGAACGGAAGAAGGGCTGCCCGCAGTAGAGCGTCGCCGGCATGGCGATCAGCCCCATGAACCAGTGCATCAGGTCGCGCGACGGCCCCTCCAGGTCGCGTGAGAACCACAGGGCGTCAGCGAACAGCATGATGGCTGCCGTCGCGAAGGCCGACACCGCCAGATAGGTGAGAAGCGCGCGTTCCTCGGCCTTTGCCTGCGTCGCGCGGCTGTCCGGATCGAAGGGCGCGACGTGGAAGCCCAGCGCCTCGATCTCTTCGGCGAAATCATTGGCGGGATCGGCGGCGGGATCAGCGGCGGCCTCCTTCGGCCAACTAACACGCAGCCGCTGGGTGGAGAAATTGATGCGCGCCTCGACGCCGGGATGGGCGCACAGGGCCTGTTCGATCTTCCACGCGCAACTGGCGCAGCGCATGCCTTCGACCTGCATGTAGAGCGACCTGCGGTCGTCTTCATCGCGCGTGAAACAGGAAAAGTCGACGGCGGCCGTCATTGGTCGTCCTCATCCGGCTTGAGAATACGTGCGGCCTGGCCGTCCATGTCCTCGTACTGGCCACTGTTAAGCGCCCATAAAAGCCCGCCGAGCCCTGCCAGGCCGAGGAAGAATGCCAGTGGAATGAGAACGAGAAAAATGGCCACGACCTAGTCCACCATGATCTCGGTCACGGACTGGTATTCGCGGCCGCGCAGTTGGGCGGTGACGTGGACCGTCCAGCGCCCCTTCGACGGCAGCGGCGCATCAGCCGCATAGACGCCCGGCCCCACCGGATGGAGATCAAAGCTGCGGTCATTCGCCTTGACGGCCGGATGAACCAGCCAGGCACGCGCCTGCGCCTGTTCAATGGCGTCGCCGCGACTGTCACGGAGGCGGAACACGACCTGGCCCTTGTCGTAGACCGTCTCCGACTGCCAGCCCAGCACATCCTGCGCCGCCGCCTTGGTGAGCGTCTCATTGTACGCCAGTCCCTTGGCATAGGCTTCGCCTGTCACTTCATTGGGCGGATTGCGGAAAGCAATAACGACGAAGCCGATAAAGGCCGACATGAAGGTGAGATAGAAGGCCGCGATGACCCAGGGCACAATTCGGCCGCGCCGGCGGTCAATCTCATCCTGCGATAATTCAGGGTTTGATGAAGTAACTGGCATGCCGGGCCGCCTTTCCTGTGGTGGGGTCGGTAAGGGTGAAGGTTACAGGGGTGCGGCCTGGATCGCTGGCGGCCGTGATCAGTTGGACGCGGAACTCACCGACGCTGTTGGCGGGCACGGTCAGGGACTGCACAGGCGTGTCTCCGGCCGCCAGAAGCGCGATGGCCTTTAAAGGAACGCCAGTGACGCTGACGCGATAGGTGCGATCGGAGTGCGTCTTGTTGAGCACTTTCAGCTGGTAATTGTTGCGGATATCTCCGCTCGACAGGCGGACATAAAGCGGCGAGCGGTTGTGGATCACGTTGAGATCGGTTTCGGTGCGCATCAAGACGGCACCCAGCATCAGTGCGCCGACAAGCGAGATGATGGCGCCGTAAAAGACAGTGCGCGGCCGGATCCAGCGCATCCTGCCCTTGGATGGCGGCAGGCCGGCCGAAATTTCGGCGGTGCGGCGTTCCTGGTTGTTTTCGGTATCGTAGTGGATGAGACCGCGCGGCAGCATGACCTTTTCCATGACCGAGTTGCACGCATCGATGCACAGGCCGCACGATATGCAGTCAAACTGAAGCCCGTTGCGGATATCGATTCCCATCGGACAGACGACAACGCAGGAATCGCAGTCGATGCAGTGCCCTCGTCCCTCCCAGCTCGCTCCCTTTTTGTGGTGCGCGCGCGGCTCCCCACGTTCATGGGCGTAGGAGATGATCAGCGTATCGCGGTCAAACATGGCCGACTGGAAGCGCGCATATGGACAGGCATATTTGCAGATGTTTTCGCGCGCGAACCCCGCCATGAAATAGGTCGAGAGCGTCAGCGATACGATCCAGGCCAGGGTCGCGGCCGGCACATCGAAATGGATCAGGCTTTCCAGAAGTGTCGGCGCATCGTTGAAATAGAAGACCCACGCACCACCGGTGAGCAAACCGATCACCAGCCATATCGCGTGGGTGAGACTTTTTTTCCAGATTTTCGCGAACGTCCACGGTCCGTCATCCAGACGCTTACGGGCATTGCGGTCACCCTGAACGACCTGCTCGACCAGCGTGAAGAGGTCGGTCCAGACCGTCTGCGGACAGGCATAGCCACACCAGGCCCGTCCAAACAGGGACGTCGCGAAAAACAGGCCGATCGCCGCAAGGACCAGGATGCCGACCAGCAGGTAGACCTCCTGCGGCCAGATTTCGATTCCGAAGAAGTAGCCGCGCTGGCCGGTCAGGTCGATCAGGATCGCCTGGTCCGGCACGTGCGGCCCGCGGTCATACCTCAGCCACGGCGCCCCGTAGTAGATGCCGAGCAGCCCCGCCATGGCTGCCCACTTCAGCTTGCGGAAAGGACCGGAGACGCGGCGCGGATAAACCTTTGCGGCTTTTTCGAACAATTGAACCATGGGGAGGCAGATACTCAAGATGTCAGGACACCAGACCTATCGCCAATGGTGTCCTGACACATTGATCCTGATCAAAACTACTCCCCGCCACCAAGGGAATGGACATAGATGGCGACCATCCGTTGGCTGTCCTTGCCCAGGCGGTGCTTCCAGGCCGGCATGACGCCTGCGCGGGAATTCGTGATCGTCTCGACGACCGATGCTTTGTCGCCCCCATAGAGCCAGATTGCATCATCCAGCCTGGGTGCGCCCATGGTCCGGTTGCCCTCGCCCGCGGCGCCGTGGCAGGCGGCGCAATTGCTGGCGAATATCGCCTCGCCGGACGTCCAAGTGGCGCTCGGGTTCTGCGGCCGGCCATGGCGCATCTGGAGCACATAGGTCGCCACGTCGTTGATCTCTTCCGGCTTTAGAATGCCCTTGCCGAAGGCCGGCATCATTGTCGCATGCGTGTCCGGTTCGGTCGATCGTGAACCGACCTCGATCGTATGCGCCACCTCGTCGATCGTGCCGCCAAACAGCCAGTCGTCGTCGTTCAGGTTGGGATACCCCTTGCGGCCCTCGCCACCATTGCCGTGGCAGGCGGCGCAGTTTTCCTTGAACACCACCGCGCCGCCGGCGCGGGCAAATTCGAATAGGGCCGGATCATTCCTGACCTGCGCGTAAGAAGCATTGTGGAACTTGCTGAGATACTGGCCCTGGCGGGAGACAATCTCACCCTGCTCGGCCTTGAGCTTGCTGTACTGCGTCCAGCCGAACAGACCCTTGGTATGGCCGCTGATCGTCGGCCATGCCGGATATACGACCCAGTAGCCGACGCAGAAGATGATGCTGATCAGCCAGACGATCAGCCACCAGCGCGGCGCCGGATTGTCGAGTTCCTTCAAGCCGTCCCATTCATGACCAGTCGTCTGGATACCGCTTACCTCGTCGACATCGGTTCCCGACGGCTTCCCCTTGTCTTTACTCATGGCTGTTGTCCTCGTTAAGGGGGATGCGTCCATAGCCCTTCAGGCGCTGGCGATTGGCGGGCCAGAAGGCCCAGATGCAGATCCCGGAAAAGCTGGCCGTAAAGAGCACCAGGATCAGAAGTGCGATGTCCGACTGGCTCATTTCGCGGCCTCCTTAGCGGGTTTGGCTTTCAGCGCGTAGTCCGGGTTGTAGGTGGTGAAATCGACCTGCGTCCCCAGTTGCTGGAGATAGGCGATCAGCGCGTCGGCCTCGGTCGGCGTCCCCGGATCGCCGCTGCCGAAGTCCTGCGGCACGACCTTCTTGCCGTAGCGTTCCTGCAGGCCGGAAGCGTCTTCATCCGGCATGGTCTGGATCACGGCGTCGCGTTCGGCGTTCTCAACGTGCGCGTCACTATAGGGCACGCCCAGCGCCTTCAGGGCCGCGACCTTGTCCTTCAGGTCCCAGGTCTTCAGCGGCTTTTTGGCCAAGAGGCTGTAACTGGGCATGATCGATTCCGGCACGACCGAACGCGGGTTCTTGAGGTGCTCAAGGTGCCAGCTGTTGGAGTACTTGCCGCCGACGCGCGCCAGGTCCGGCCCGGTGCGTTCCGATCCCCAGACAAAGGGGTGGTCGTACATGCTCTCGGCGGCCAGGCTGTAGTGGCCATAGCGCTGGACCTCGTCGCGCAGCGGCCGGATCTGCTGCGAATGGCAGGTATTGCAGCCTTCGCGGATATAGATGTCCTGGCCGGCCAATTCGAGCGGGGTCAGGGGACGGACGCCCTTGACCGGCTCGATCGTCGTCTGCATGCGGAACAGGGGCACGATCTCGACAATGCCGCCGATCGAGACGGCGATGACCGAAAAAATCAGCAGCCAGATGGAGTTGCGTTCAAGTTTCTTGTGGGATTCTAGCATTGCGGCCTCCTATTCCGCCGCGACGAGGACAGGATCAGTGGTCGGCGCCTGAACCACAGAAGGCAGTTTGATGGTGCGCCATATGTTGTAGGCCATGATCAGACCACCGATCAGGAACAGGACGCCACCCAGGGCACGGATGATGTAATAAGGGTGCATAGCCTGAACGACTTCGACGAAGGAGTAGGTCAGGAAACCCATCTCGTCGTAGGCGCGCCACATCAGGCCCTGCATGATGCCAGCGACCCACATCGAGGTGATGTAGAGCACAATGCCGACGGTCGAGATCCACAGGTGGACCGAGATCAGCTTGGTCGAGAACATGCCTGCCTTCTTCCACAGATGCGGAACGAGATAGTAGATGGCGCCGAACGAGATGTAGGCGACCCAGCCGAGCGCCCCGGCATGCACATGGCCCACGGTCCAGTTGGTGTAGTGCGACAGCGAATTGACGGTCTTGATCGACATCAGCGGACCTTCGAAGGTCGACATGCCGTAAAAGGCCAGGGCGATGATCATGAATTGAAGGATCGGATCGTCGCGCAGCTTGTGCCAGGCGCCCGACAGGGTCATCATACCGTTGATCATCCCGCCCCAGGACGGCATCCACAGCATGATCGAGAAGGTCATGCCGAGCGTCTGTGCCCAGTCGGGCAGCGACGTATAAAGCAGGTGGTGCGGACCGGCCCAGATATAGATGAAGATCAGCGACCAGAAGTGGATGATCGACAGGCGGTAGGAATAGACCGGGCGATCGGCCTGCTTAGGGACGTAGTAATACATCATGCCCAGAAAGCCCGCCGTGAGGAAGAAACCCACGGCGTTATGGCCATACCACCACTGGATCAGGGCCGACTGAACCCCCGCCCAGGCCGAATAGCTCTTCACGCTGACCGCCGACACAGGCAGGGTAACATTGTTGACCAGATGAAGGAGCGCGATGGTGACGATAAAGCTCAGGAAGAACCAGTTGGCGACATAGATGTGCTTCTCCTTGCGCAGGGTCAGGGTCATCAGATAGTTGATGAAGTAGACGACCCAGACCACCGTCAGCCACAGGTCGGCATACCACTCAGGCTCCGCGTATTCCTTGCCTTGCGTGACGCCGAACAGGTAACCCAGCCCCGCCATCAGGATGAAGGCCTGGTAACCCCAGAAGTGGAACCACGCCATCTTCGTACTGAAGAGGCGCGTCTGGCAGGTGCGCTGGACCACGTGGTACGAGGTGGCGAACAGGATGTTGCCGCCAAAGGCAAAGATGACCGCGGAGGTATGCAGCGGGCGCAGACGGCCGAAGGTCAGGAAAGGCTCGAGATTGAGCCACGGAAACGCCATCTGGAAGGCGATCAGGACGCCGACGGCGAACCCTGCGATCGCCCAGACCATGGCCGCGATCGTGAAGTATTTGATGATGGTCTCATCATAGCGCGACGGCGGCGATATGGCTTTTCCCCTCGCCCCTTCAGCTATTGTCTGGACAGTTTGCATATATCACTCCTGAAGATTCAACTGAGCGCGAGCGCCAGCAGAACCACCCCATTGATGCCGAACGCGGCCAGGCTGATGGCCTGACGCGCGCGCGGGCTTGAATTGAGAAAACCGGCCCCGGCGACGCCGATACCCATCAGGACCGGCATGGTGCCAAGCGCAAAGGCAGCCATGCCCAGGGCGCCTTTAAGCGGATCGGCGGTCGCCGCTACCGCCATGAGCGCGGCGAAAATCATCGGACAGGGCAAAAGGCCCAAGGCGGCGCCGAGGCCAAAGCGCGCCAAAGGGCTTTGCGCCGCGCCCACGCGCCGCATGGCCTTGACGGCGCAACCGGGCGTAAAGCCGCGGACGACCGGCAGCCGCACGCCAAAACGGCCAAGAAGACGCTCGGCGAATACGGCCAGAAAACAAACGGCGACAAGTGCCAGCAAGACGTGCCTGACGACGGCAAAAACGGGCGACGCGCTGATAAAATGAAAGCTTAAACCCACCACGCCACCCAGGGCGGCATAGGTGAAAAGGCGCCCCGCGTGATAGGGAAACAGAATGTGCGCCAAAGCGCTCTTGCCTTCCAAACCGGCCGTTTGCCCCAGGACGAAGGTCGAGCACATAGTGGCGCAATGGGTCAGGCTGCCGCCCAGGGCCGCCAGGAACAGAGCCACGCTTAGCGGTATGCCGGCGTTGGCCAGAAGCGCTCCGCAGTCATATATCCAACGCAAATCAGTCACAGTTGACGCCCGGAAGAAGCCGCACTGGCTTCGCAATCGGGTCTCAATGGCATGGACGGCGCGATTGCGATTTGATCTCAGTCAAATTTGCGCCAAACCTTGCTCGCTTCACACGTTTTGATCGAGATCAAGGCTCAGGCCACGGGAAGGTATAATGTCGAAACCAGGTGAGAATGGAGATTTGCGTGGACTATACCGCCGCGTTCGAGGCAGCTGTTGATCAGGTTCGCGCCGAGGGGCGCTACCGTGTGTTCGCCAACCTGAAGCGTCACAACGGCCAGTTTCCGCGCGCCACCTGGACGCGCGACGACGGCTCGACGCAGGACGTCACGGTCTGGTGCTCGAACGACTATCTCGGCCAGGGCCAGAACCCGGTCGTGCTGGACGCCATGCACAAGGCGATCGACGCGGTCGGGTCAGGCTCGGGCGGCACGCGCAACATCTCCGGCACCA
Source organism: uncultured Asticcacaulis sp. (assembly GCA_965650705.1). Lineage (GTDB taxonomy): Bacteria > Pseudomonadota > Alphaproteobacteria > Caulobacterales > Caulobacteraceae > Asticcacaulis. The sequence goes on from CBFGPQ010000021.1 coordinate 11,546, forward strand.
CCTGGTATCACAATGAACTCGAAGCCGAGCTGGCCGACCTGCATCAGAAGGAAGCCGCCCTGGTCTTCACTTCGGGCTACGTCGCCAACGAAGCGACCCTGACCACGCTCTACAAGATCCTGCCGGGCCTGATCATCTTTTCGGATGAGTTGAACCACGCCTCTATGATCGCCGGCATCCGCAATGGCCGTGGCGAGCGCAAGGTCTTCCGTCACAACGACCTCGAACACCTCGAAGCGCTCTTGCAGGCGGCACCGGCCAATGCGCCGAAGCTGATCGCGTTTGAGTCGGTCTATTCGATGGACGGCGACATCGCCGACATCCGCGGCACGATCGACCTGGCCAAGAAGTATGGCTGCCTGACCTATATCGACGAAGTCCATGCCGTCGGCCTCTATGGCCTGCGCGGCGCCGGTGTTGCCGAACGCGATGGCCTGATGGGCGAAATTGACATCATCGAAGGCACGCTGGGCAAGGCATTCGGCATGATGGGCGGCTATATTGCCGCCAAGTCGGTGATCATCGACGCCATCCGGTCGTGGGCTTCAGGCTTTATCTTCACGACCTCGCTGCCGCCGGCGGTGATGGCTGGCGCGGCGGCGTCCGTCCGTTGGCTTAAAGACCACAACGAAAAGCGCATCCAGCACCAGGAGCGCGCCCAGACCCTGATGAACCGCTTCAAGGCGGTCGGTATCCCGGTCTTCCCGTCGGTGTCGCACATCGTGCCGGTCCTGGTCGGCCATGCCAAGCACTGCAAGATGATCTCGGACATACTGCTCAACGACTACGGCATCTACGTCCAGCCGATCAACTATCCGACCGTGCCCAAGGGTACCGAGCGCCTGCGCTTTACGCCGTCGCCGGACCACACGGACGCAATGATGGACCATCTGGTCGGCGCCATGGACAAGCTGTGGACCCACTGCAACGTCGCGCGCCTGCCCGGCGTGGCGTGAGTTTTCTGCTCCCCGTCGAAGCGATCGGGAACAGAGACGATCTGTCACGCGACCAAGGTTTCAACGCTCTCCTTGACGTGTTCCGAAGCTTCCGCGACCTTTGAAAACATTGACGTAATACGGCCAAGATTTTCCTCGATATCGTGGACGGCTGTAACCGCGGCTTGCATGTTGCCCGAAATTCCCACCGTGACGGCGTTCTGCTGCTCGATTGCTCCGGCGATGCTGGCAATATTTTCCAGCACCGAGTTCATGCTTGACGAAATCAGCCTTAGAGCGTCGACGACTTCCGTCGTAACAGCCTGCATATTGCCGATTTCCGTGGAAATGGTGTGGGTGGACCGGGCCGCCTGATTGGCGAGAGACTTCACTTCGGCGGCCACGACAGCAAAGCCGCGGCCGGCTTCACCGGCACGGGCAGATTCTATCGTCGCGTTCAGGGCCAGAAGATTGATCTGTCCGGCGATATCCTGGATCAGGGTGACGATGTTATTCATCGACGCGGCGGATTCATTGAGCGTATTGGCCGACGCGTTCGCGTTCTCCGCATATTTGAAAATGTCCGTCACATTGACCTGAGCGTGGACCATGCTTTCCGAAATGTCCCTGACGCTGGCGCTCAGTTCCTCCGATGCCGCCGCAACCGAATTGACAACTGAACCGGTTTCGGAAGAGGCTGTCGATGCAATCGCCGACATCTGCGTGGCTTCCACCATCTGCTTGACGACATCTCCCAGTTCGCTGTTGATTTCCCGGCTAAGGGTCTCGTTCCTCAAACGCTTGCGGACAGATTCTGTAATGTCCGTGGCGAATTTAACCACCTTCACAACAGCGCCGGTATCGTCAATGATCGGATTGTAGGATGCCTGGATATAGACTTCCCGCCCGCCTTTGCCGATACGCTTGTATTCGGCTGCCTGGAAGTCCCCGCGTCCCAGGGCGGCCCAGAACTGTTGATATTCCGGCGAGCGGACATAGGCCTCATCGCAGAACAACCGATGGTGACGCCCCTGAATCTCGTCGAGCCGGTATCCGAGTGCAGTGAGGAAATTGTCGTTGGCGGTAAGAACCTCCCCCTGTGGCGTGAATTCGATGATGGCCTGAGCCCGGTTCAATGCCGTGATTTTTCCGCCAGAATCCAGACTGAGCATCTTGGCATTCGTAATATCGGCCGCGAATTTCACGACCCGGACAATCTTGCCGCTGGCATCGGAAACAGGATTGTACGAAGCCTGCAACCACACGATCCGACCATTCTTGCCAAGGCGCTTGAACTCTCCGGCTTGGAACCTGCCCGCAGCCAGGTCTTTCCAGAACGCGCGATACTCGGGTGTCGTTACATAGTCGGGCGGACAAAAAAGCGAGTGGTGCTGCCCTGCGATCTCCTTCTCGCTATAGCCGACAGCGTCCAGAAAATTTGCATTTGCAGTCAGGATTCGACCGTCCGGTGTGAACTCGATGATCGCCTGCGATTTTTTGAGTGCTTCGATGAGATAGGAATCGGCGTTCGTGAACAATGATAACAGCACGCGACATGCTCCCCAGCTTGATCGTAATATCTGATCTCATAATCCGGGCGTCTTGGTGAACGCGGCGTTAATTTCCATGACAAATTTATGGAAATTAACCCTGTTGTCGACGCAGTGATCTGCAGGCCGGTATTATCGTCCTCATGCTGAGGGGCTAGATGAAAACCAACGTCTCGTTGATTCAAGTCGACTATCATCAGTCTAGTCTCAGGCTGAGAATCCCAAATTACTTGATCATGACAGCGATCAGTTTGCTAATGCCTGATTTGTCCGCTGAGACGGAAGGTCGCAGGGCGTTAGCCGTCATGTTTGACTTCGATCAAATTATTACCTTACCGGTCGTGCTTTTGGTGCTGTGCACTTAACACGCATACAAAGGAGAGAGTCATGACTCGCGCACTTAAAACCACATTTTTTATATGGGTAATGTCGGCCGCCGCGATTAGCGCAACGGCAGTTGCCCAGGATTTCAAGCCCAAGCAAGCGGGGCAGTGGCAGGTGACGGCGCGAATGACAACCGTGGCGCCAGATGAAGACGGCGCCATCCTTACGTCGGCGGGAGCTGCAACCGGCCTCAATGTCGCTGTCAACGACGACACCGTGCCAACCCTGGGCTTCACATATTTCTTTACGGATCATATCGCCGTTGAAGCTATATTGGGTACGTCTCAACATGAAATCCGCGCCCAAGGCGGCGCAACCGATGTTGCCGTCCATGAGACCTGGGTGCTGCCTCCGGTTATTGCAGCCCAGTATCACTTCAATCCGAAGGGGCGGATCAGTCCCTATGTCGGGGCCGGCGTCAACTTCATGAACTGGTACAACGGTAAGGACAAGAACGGTTTCACCGTCGCCTTGAAAAACAGCGGCGGTACGGCGATTCAGGCCGGCGTGGATATTGCGCTCAAGAAGAACTGGGTGCTTAACCTCGACTATAAGAAGGTCTTCTATAAAACCGATGCCCGTATAAATGGCGGAGCCCTCACCTCAGAGGTGACCCTCGATCCGACCGTCGCCTCAGTGGGGCTGGGTTACCGCTTCTGACAGTACGCGGAATTTGCCATTGGACCATCAGGCCCGTCCTGATGGTCTGAAGGAACGGAAACGGCCTGGAGCGGCGTACGGATGCCCGATTCCAACGCATCCCTCGATAAAGGCAGCATTTTCAGCGCCGGTCGTACCCTGCGACCGGCGCTCTTGTTTCGAATCAAGAAACCGGCGGGCGGCATGACTCTTCGGTTTACTTGGACCAAGGTTGCGCCGGGCATTTGATGTACGTCAATGCCGCCGATCTACCGTTTATACACTATGCGGGAAACAAGGAGCTTCCCGTGAAAGATATACTGCTGCAGATCACCAGCTATCCAGACCCCACCTCGTCTGAAGCTATTGATCAGGCTGTACAATTCGCCCGATTTTATCAAGCGTCATTATCGGCTCTCGCAGTCCAGGTCGAATTCAAGGCGCCGGGGAACTGGCTTGCCGAGCGTCTCATTAATCTGAGCGCCTTATGCGCCGAGCAGGAAAGCAAAAGCCTGGCACATTGCCGGTCGGCCCTGGCGGATTTTACGCAGAAGGTTTCGACCTACAACATTGCAGGTGACGCGCTCATGGTTCGCGCCAGCCTGGATGCCATAGGAGAACACGTCGCATACAATGCGCGCACCCGCGACCTTTGCCTTGTCCCGGCCATAGACGTGAATGACGGGCAGCGCACCATCGCGGAAGCCGTGGCTTTTGAATCGGGACGTCCGGTCTTATTGTACCGGCCAGGGGCAGCGAACTTACCGTCCCAAGGATTTGGCACCGCCGTGGTCGCATGGGACGGAACGCGATCGGCCGCAAGAGCCATGGGCGATGCGCTACCCCTGCTGCGTACGGCGCGTGAGGTACGGGTACTCACCGTCGTAAACGAGAAGGAATCCGCCACATCGGGTATCGGCGATGATGCCGTTCGCCACCTCAAGGTACATCAGGTCAACGCCCTTTCGGATGAAGTCGATGCCGGCGGGCGAAAAGTGGGAGAGGTGCTGTCGGACTATGTCGTAAAGCACGGAAGTGATCTACTGGTCATGGGAGCTTACGGCCGCTCTCGTTTGCGCGAGTTTCTCCTGGGAGGAGCCACCGACTACATGCTTCAGGACCAGCAAGTGCCCCTTTTCTTCTCCCACTAGAGCGATATGGCGAAAAGTGCCAAGAAGCGTTTTATGGGGTTTTCGCCAAAAATATCTCAACAAAGCAATAGCTTAGATCGTAATGGCGTTTCCATCTAAACCCACTCCGAGCTAAATCGCTGCCCGCTTGACCACAATCAAATACGGAGTGCGGGTTCCATGTGAAAACTCAAAGCAACTTAAAGCCCTGTCCCTTCAGAAAAGGCGGATCAGCGCTCCCAAGCTTTGCTTTGTCGCATGTCCTGGAGGGGTTTCACATGACACGTACCATGAAAGCAGCGGTTGTCAGACGTTTCGGGCAGGCTCTGGCAATCGAAGCGCTTCCCATCCCAACGCCAGGCCCAGGAGAGATCCTGGTGAAAGTCGCGGCCTGTGGCGTGTGTCACACCGATTTGCATGCGGCCAATGGTGACTGGCCGGTCAAACCGCAGCCCCCTTTCATTCCTGGGCATGAAGTAACGGGGACCGTCGCGGCAGTCGGCGCGGGCGTCAACAACCTAAAGGAAGGCGATCGTGTCGGCGTCGCTTGGCTCCATGACGCATGCATGAATTGCGAGTATTGCACTAGCGGATGGGAAACGCTTTGCGAGCGGCAACACAACACCGGATACAGCTGTAACGGCGGCTTTGCTGAGTACGTTGTCGCCGCAGCACCCTTCGCGGCACGCCTTCCTGACAATATCGGGTTCGCCGAACTGGCCCCTATCCTTTGCGCGGGCGTGACAACTTACAAAGGCCTGATTGAAACGGAGGCAAGACCAGGAGAATGGGTGGCTATCTCCGGTGTAGGGGGCCTTGGGCATGTCGCGATCCAGTACGCCAAAGCGATGGGCTTGCATGTCGCCGCCATCGATATTGCAGCGGACAAGCTATCCCTGGCGCGTGACAGCGGCGCTGACCTGGCCATAGATGGCCGGTCCGCCGATGCCATTTCCGACCTTATGAAAACGACGGGCGGCGGCGTCCATGGCGTTCTGGTGACCGCTGTGTCTCCGCCCGCCTTCTCTCAGGCGCTGGATATCGTCCGCCGCAAGGGAACAATCAGCCTTGTCGGACTGCCGCCGGGCGCCTTCGCGCTTCCCATCTTCGATGTTGTATTGAAGCGCATCACCGTCCGCGGCTCCATTGTTGGCACACGCCGCGATCTTGACGAAGCACTTGCATTTGCGGCGGAGGGCAAGGTCAAGGCTGAAATTTCCAAAGCCAGACTCGAGGATATAAATACAGTCTTTGCCGACATGGCCGCAGGCGGAATCGAAGGTCGCAAGGTTCTGGATTTTTCCGCCCACCTTTAGGGTGATTAACCACACTCGTTATATCGATCGTCTATCCATTTTAGCAGCGCAACAGCCGTGCCACCGATCGAACGAGACACAAGATGCTTACCCTTTTTTAGGAGATAGAGAACATTGTTACCGTTATGACGCCAATCTTGGCGTTGTCCTTTATCGAGTTCCCAGATGTTCTTCAGTTCCCAAGCCCAGGCCACATTGGCGGCCTTCATGAAGTCCCAAGCCATCATCGAGTTTTCGATGGACGGCACAATTTTGTCGGCCAATGACAACTTCCTGAAGGCCATGGGATATCGGATTGAGGACATCAAGGGCAAGCATCACAGTATCTTTGTTACGGAAGCCTACCGGAACAGCGAAGAGTACCGGCAATTCTGGGACCGGCTGAGAGAAGGGCGCTTCGACGTCGCCGAATATCTGCGCATCGGCAAGGGTGGCCGGGAAGTCTGGATCCAGGCGTCCTACAACCCCGTCTTGGACAATAATGGCCGCCCCCTCAAGGTCGTCAAGATCGCCACCGATGTGACCGACCAAAAACTGCGCGCCGCCGAATCTGAAGGACAGATCGCAGCCATCAATCGAGCCCAGGCGGTTATCCATTTCGACCTCAAAGGCACGGTTCTCGATGCCAATGAGAACTTCCTCAAGGTCATGGGCTATCGGCTGGACGAGATACGCGGCCAGCACCATTCCATATTTGTCGAACCGGATTATCGCAACAGTGCGGAATACCGGGAATTCTGGGCCGCGCTGGCGAGGGGCGAATTCCAGATCGCGGAATACAAACGGATCGGCAAGGGCGGTAAGGAGGTCTGGATCCAGGCTTCGTACAATCCGATTTTCGATGCCAGCGGCAAGCCCCATGAGGTGGTGAAATTCGCGACCGACGTCACCGCCCAGGTTCTTGAGCGCCTTCGCCGGGAAAAGGTCCAGGCCGGCATAAGCCGTGATCTTGAGGAAATTACCACAGCCATCACCGAGGTAAGCCATTTGGCGGTCGATACGGCCGCGGCCTCCACGCAGACCTCCTCCAACGTCCAGGTTGTCGCGACCGGCGCCGAGGAACTTGTGGCCAGCGTCGGCGAAATCAATCACCAGGTCCACCTCGCCCTGGAAGTATCGCAGGAAGCCGTCCGTAAGGCCGAGGAAACGACGGACATCGTTTCCGGCCTCTCAGCGGCCGCCCAACGCATCGGCGATGTCGTCGGCCTGATCAACCAGATCGCATCTCAAACCAACCTTCTGGCCTTGAACGCCACGATCGAGGCTGCACGCGCCGGCGAGGCCGGCAAAGGGTTTGCGGTTGTCGCGACCGAGGTCAAGACGCTGGCGGCGCAGACATCGAACGCCACCAAGGAAATCGGCACCCAGATCGCCGCTGTCCAGGCCTCGACCGGAGGCGCGGTGGGCGCGATCGAACAGATCGCCGGGATCATCGGTCAGATCAACATGATCTCCACAGGCATCGCCGGCGCCATGAATGAACAGTCGGCTGTCGTTCGGGATATCGCCCAAAACATGCAAAGCGCGGCGGGAAGCGTCGACACCATCACGCAGAACACTTCCACAATCGCAAGCGCAGCCTCACAGGTTGACCAGTCCGCGCAAAGCGTCCGGGAAGCTGCCCGCTCGCTTGGCTAGATTTCTTAGTGGTCGCATGCTTGGTCCGAAAAACCGGTTTCCACTTTTTCGGAGCATGCTCTAACCAGCGACCAGCCCCAGGGCGCCATTCGTCTCGACGACATCGAAGCGCTGAACGGTGTGGCTCTTAAAGTCGCGCGATGTGATGGTGCTGATGCCCATCCATTCCCCGGTCGCGCCTTCGGCCGTGAGACGCAGGCGCAGGAAGCCGTTGTGGCCGTCGTCCGCAGCGACAATTTCCGGGTTCTGCTTCGCCATGGTCGCCGCCAGTTGCAGGTCAGGCAGCCAGCTGTCGAGATAGCGCGTCGGGCTGGTGATCGAGGTCACGCCAAATTCCACGGCCACGCGCTTGTCAGCCGCATCGTTCAGTTCGTTGGCCCAGGCGGTATGGCTGTCGCCGGATACGACGATGGTGCGCGCCCCCGCCGCCTGGATCAGGTCGTACAGGCGCTCGCGCTCGGCGGGATAGCCGTCCCAGGCGTCGAGATTGAGCGGCAGGGCGATTTCTTTGGTAAACAGGCCGGCCATGACGCCGATCTTTTCCCGTAAGCCTTCCGGCAGCGCCGCGAGCAGCGTAGCGACGCGCTCCTGGCCCATCACCCCGATCAGGTCGGGACCAGGCGCGCGCGCCATGATCATCTGACTGCCCAAAACCTGCCAGCGCACACCGGCCTCCGTGGAGGCCTTCAGCGTCTCGCCCAGCCATTGGCTCTGCTGCGCGCCCAGGAGTTCGCGCGACGGATCGTTGAGTTTGGCGCGGAAGCCGGCATAGTCGGGCTTGCCATCGACAACCTGAATGTCCTCGAACTCCAGCTGTTTGGTACGCGCCAGCAGACGTGTCTCCATCATCACAAGTTCGGCGACCTGGCCGAAGCGGAAACTGCGGTAGATGGTCTCGGCAAGCTGTCCCGGCGCAGCATCGCGGATAGGCATCCATTCGCGATAAGCCCTGAGCGCGGCCGCCTTGCGCGCCCACCAGTCACCCTCGCCGGCATTGTGGTTCTGGGCGCCGCCGGTCCACGGATTGTTGGTGATTTCATGGTCGTCGAAGACGCAGATCCAGGCTGCGCGGGCGTGCGCGGCCTGGAGGTCCGGATCGGACTTGTACTGGGCGTGGCGCGTGCGATAGTCGCTGAGGCTGACGATCTCGTAAACCGGCTGGGCGGCGCGGCCGAGCGTCCGGCCATTGCCCATGCCGTAGTCGTCGGGTCCGGCGCCATATTCGTAGATATAGTCGCCGAGGTGCACGACGGCGTCGAGGCGGTCCATGTCGGCGATGGCGCGGTAGGCGTTGAAATAGCCGTTGGGATAGAGCGAGCACGAGGCGACCGCCAGCACGACCTCGTTCGTCTGTTCCGGCAGGGTCCGCGTTTTCCCCATGGGCGAGGTCACGCCCTTGCAGATGAAGCGATAGACATAGTCTATGCCGGGTTTGAGCCCCGCAACATCGATCTTGACCGTGTAGTCGCGCTCGGTATCCGTCGTGAAGCGCCCCTGCGCCACCGGATTGGCGAAGCTGTCGTCCGTGGCGACCTGCCAGGTGACCTCGGCGGCCTGACTCAGGCCGCTGACCCGCGTCCACAGAATGACGCGATCCAGCAGTGGATCACCCGACGCCACGCCGTGGTCGAAACGAATACCCGTGCCAGGTGCCGGCTTCGAGCCGCCAAAAGCGGGAATGGCGGAGGTGCTGCCCAGGGCAAAGAGGGCGTGGCGGCGGCTGATAGGCATGGGCGGTCTCCCTTTTGGGGATAGCTGATGTCTTGCTGGCGCTTAGACCGCTTTGATGACAGGGTTACGACGGGAAGATTAACGCTGTGCGAAACGATTACGTGCCGCCACCGCCGTGTCGGCGAAATCGCTAAAGACGCCGTCGACGCCCATGGCGAACAGGTCGAGATATTCCTGCATCGTATCGTCTTTATAGTAAGCGTCGAGACGGTCGTTACGCAGCGTCCAGGTGATGACCTTCAGGCCCGCCGCGTGGGCATTGGCGACGATTTCCGGACGGAGGACCATCTCCTTTCCGGACGGCGCCATCAGCCAGCGCTTCCACGGCGAGACAAAGTCGGCATAGGTGGCGACTTCCTTGAGGCCTTCCAGCGTCAGGAGTTCGGCATAGGTGCCATTGCGACCCGACACCGCCCAGTCGTACGGCTTATCGTCGGGGACTTTGAGAACGACATTGCCGTCGGCATCGATGTCGCTGCCGCTGATCAGCTGCAACAGGCGTACCGGCGTCAGCTTACGCAGGTGCTTAAGATTGGCCTGCTCGAACGACTGGATGATGACCGGCGACGACGCGTGGTTCAGCCCGGCGCGGTCCAGCATGGCCACCAGCTTTTCCTCGATGCCGAGGCCGAGATCGCGATGCAGGGTCGGGAACTTGATTTCGGGGACGATGCCGATGACGCGGCCAGTGTCGCGTGAGGCCGCCTGCGTCAGGTCGATGACCTCCCGCAGGGTCGGGATCTCGTACTTGCCGTCGTGGCTGTGGTCGCGATCGGCGAACACTTGCGTGGCGCGCAAGGTCTTGATCTCGGCCAGGGTAAAGTCGCTGACGAAGAAGTCGGTGATTTCAAAGCCCTTGAGCTTCAGCGTGCGCTTGCGATCGGCGAATTCGGGGTGTTTCAGGATATCGGTCGAATCGGTCAGGACCGGATCATGGCGAACAACCAGCACGCAGTCCTTGGTCGACACCACATCGGGCTCGATATAGTCGGCGCCCATTTTGATCGCCAGCTCATAGGCCGGGAGCGTGTGTTCAGGCAAGTAGCCCGGAGCGCCACGGTGGGCGAAGACCAGCGGCGTCCAGTTCTTTGCGTGGGCATTTCCAGCGGCAACAGTCAGGGCGGCGGCTCCGGTTGTGAGCAGTTGGCGGCGATTCATAACGATCTCATAATGAAAGAAAGCCAGCCGGAGGGCTAGCCCCGGCTGGCGCATGTTTTTGACTGTCTAGCGCTTAGAACTTCTTGCGCAGCGACAGGAAGACCTGACGCGGGGCGCCGGTCAGGATGGTCTGCGATGTGCCGGCCGTATCATTGTTGGTGAAGCCGTTCGAGCCGATGGTCGAGATGTACTCTTCGTCGGTCAGGTTGGTGACGTTGAGTTGCAGGGTCAGGCCCAGATCGACGAAGCGGTAACCGACGGTCAGGTCGGCGATCGTGCTGGCCTCGACCAGACCGCCGATATTTTCATAGGTGTAGTAGCGCTCGCCGGTGTGGTTGATCGCCAGCGTACCGAACAGCGCGTCGTTGTCGTAGCTCAGCTCGGTCTTCAGCAGGTTTTTCGGCGTGTTGACAACCGTCTTGCCCTTGGTGTTCGCCTTGACCGTACCGTCCGCCGCCACGACGTTATCGCGGTAGGTCGAGTCGTTGAAGCTGTAGGCGGTGTAGAGCTGCCAGGTCGGCGTGAAGCGATAGGTGCCAGCCAGTTCGATGCCTCGGGTTTCGACGCCACCGACGTTCGACAGGACCGGCGCGTTGCCGACGATGCCGGCGCCTTGGGCGACCGAGAGGATACGGTTGTCGAAGTCGACGGCGTAGAGCGCCGCAACGCCCTGGAAGCGGTCGGTGCGGACGCGCAAGCCCCCTTCCAGCGTCTTCGATTCTTCCGGCTTCAGGTTGGTGCGGACGAAGTCGATGTTCGCCTGCGACTGCGAGCTGAACGGGCCAGACGTCGCGGCCGACACGTAGGCGTTCATGTTCTCGCTGTACGAACCGAACAGTTCGTAGCCGTTGCCGAAGTCATATACGGCGCCGATCTGCGGAAGGAAGCTGTCTTCCGATTTCAGTTCGGCCGCGATGGTCCCGCCGACGATCTGCTTCACGGTGTTTTCGACGTTCAGCGCCTTGAAGCCATAGTTGATCTTCAGGGCGTCGCTGATCGTCCAGACGTCCTGGACATAGGCTTGCGTTGTCTTGGTCGTGAAGGCGTATTCCCACTGGGTGTAGAACGGGTTTTCCTGGAAGCCCAGGCTGTCGCGGTGCGGCGCGTTCAGCGTTTCGCCGTAGAAGCGGCGCGCCTGGTTGAAGTCGTTGTCCTCGACCCACAGGCCCGCGGACAGCTTATGCGCGCCCAGGTCGAAGTCGATGCCGCCGATGAAGCCCGTGCGGTCGATGTCGTATTCGGTGGTACGGATCGACACATAGGCGTTGTCGGCCGACGGCGATGCGGCGTTATAAAACGGCGAGTAGCTGACGCCCGGCGACGGCAGATATGGCGTGACCCACAGGCCCTGGCCTTCGTTCTGGTGGTTGTAGATCTGGGCCGAGATGTTGATCTTGTCCGACAGCGGCGTTTCGAACTTCAGGCCGGACAGGGTGTCGTCGCGCACGCCCGCGCCGAAGTAGTAGGCGTCGTCGACCGAGCCGATACCGGCCGGCAGTGGGTTGCCCTGTTGGTAGGCAGCCGCCACCTGGTTGGCCAGCGCCCAGTTCGGCTGGAAGTTATCCCAGTTGTAGCCCAGGCGGTCGATCATTTCGAACGACAAGTCCTGATAGTCCTGTTCGCGGCGTTCGGAGTGGTTGACGAAGCCCGTCAGCTTGCCTTCGCCAACCGGCAGGACCCACTTGGTGTCGGCCTGGAAGGCCTTCTGGTCGCCGGCGCCCTTCCACTTCTCGGCCTTCTGGTCGACAACCGACACGAACCCACGCAGGTCGTTCAGCGACGAGATCGCGCCGGTTTCAAAGCGGCCATAGATGCGGTGCATGCTGTCCGAACCGGCCGTGACGGCCAGTTCGCCGCCCATGACTTCGGCCGGGGTGCGCGACACGAACTTCAGCGTGCCGCCCAGATTCGACGACGTCGCCGAATCGAGCGAACCGGCGCCCTGGGCCATGTCGATGCGCGCGATGTCTTCGTTGATGATGGCGCGCGAAACGTGCAGGCCGTTATAGTTGCCGTACGACATGTCGCCCAGCGTCACGCCGTCCAGGGTGAAGCCCAGCTGGTTCTGGTTGAAGCCACGAATCGAGATGCGGGTCGACCATTCGTAGGCGCCGAACGGGTCGGCCGACTGGAAGGTGACGCCCGGCAGCTTGTTCAGTACCTTCAGCGGCGAGGTGCCCGGCGCGGCTTCGGTCAGGTCCGTCGCCTTGAGGGTCTGCGTCTGGCGGCTCTGGCCGTGGCCAAGAATGATGATTTCCGAAGCTTCCGCGGCGGCGGGAGCGGCTTCGGCGGCGGCAACGGTGGCGTCCTGAGCGTAGACCGTGCCTGCATTGAGGAGGGCAAGCGCGGCAACGCCGGAAAGCAGTGCGAATTTCATAGTGTATCCCCAGGGATCGGAGTGATCCATGGGGCAAGCCAGCTATCCGGACTTCATGACACGCGGCTCAACTTTTCCTGACGAAGCCGTGTCAGTTTCAGCAAGGATTCGTGACGTGACTTTTGGGAAACAGGCCGGCTAACCCCTTCTTTACCTCGCGTCCATTGTCCGGCCTCGATTCTTTAGCAGGGAAAAGCGCAGTCTTGGAAGCTTTCTCCCGGGAGTTCGACCATGGCCACGCGCCCCTACTGGACCGGCAACCTGCGCATGTCGCTGGTCACCTTAAGCGTCAGCATCTATTCGGCGATCAACCGCGCGCGCAGCCTGCCACTGCACGAGATCGACCGCGACTCGGGCGAGCGCGTCCGCCATATGAACGTCACTGACGACGGCGAAGAGGTTGATCGCGAGGACATCATCAAGGGCTACGAGGTCGAGAAGGGCCAGTACGTCCTGATCGAGCCGGACGAGATCAAGGACCTCAAGATCCCGTCCAGCAAGACGCTCGACATCAAGCAGTTCGTCGGCATCGATGAGGTCGATGACGTCTATTTCGACAATCCGTATTTTGTCGCACCATCTAAGAGTGGCGACGAGCAAACCTTCTCTCTGATCCGCGACGCGCTGCGCTCGACGAAAAAGATGGCGATCGGGCAGTTGGCCATCGCCGGCCGCGAACGACTGTGCGCCATCAAGGCGCATGGTTCCGGCATGGTGCTGATGACGCTGCGCTATGAGGACGAGGTCCGCGACGAAGATCCGTATTTCGAAGATATTCGCACCGCGAAGCACGATTCCGAGGAACTGGACTTGGCGCGCGAACTGATAACGCGCAAGACGGCGAAGTTCGATCCCGGCCAGTTCCACGACCACTACCGCGAAGCGCTGAAGGAGCTGATTGAGGCCAAGATCGAGAATCGCGAACCGGTCGCCCTGGAAGAGGACATCCCAACGCCGAAGGTCGTCAACCTGATGGATGCGCTGCGCAAGAGCCTGGCGGAAGAAGAACCTGCGCCGCGGAAGGCTTCAGCCAAATCGAGCGAACGCAAACCGCGTAAAGCGGCCCCAAAAACCGCAACCAAGAAGTCCGCGGCCAGGAAGAAGGCCGCGCCCCGCAAGAAGGCAAGCTAAACCATGGCGGATCAGGCTGGACTGGCGAAATACAACGCCAAGCGCGATTTTTCGAAAACGGCGGAGCCCGAAGGCAAGGTCGCGAAAAAAGGCGGATATCGCTACCTGATCCAGAAGCACGCCGCCACGCGCCTGCACTACGATTTCCGGCTGGAACTCGACGGCGTGCTGAAATCGTGGGCGGTGACGCGCGGCCCCAGCTTCAATCCGGCCGACAAGCGCCTGGCGGTCCAGACCGAAGACCACCCGGTCGACTATGGCGACTTCGAAGGCACCATCCCCAAGGGCGAATACGGCGGCGGGACAGTCATGCTGTGGGACCAGGGCACCTGGGAGCCCATAGGCGATCCGCACGAAGGGCTGGAAAAGGGCGACCTGAAGTTCTGCCTACACGGTGAGCGTCTGACTGGCGAATGGGTGCTGGCAAGGATGCGCAGCCGGCCGGAGGATCGTGGACGCTCAAACTGGCTCCTGATCAAGCACCGCGACGACGTATCGAACGCAGACGACGCCGAGGCCTGGCTTGAAACGCAAGGCACAAGCATCGTCAGCGGTCGGTCGATGGAGGAGATCGCCAAGGGCGACAATGAATGGCACTCCAATCGCGCCGAAAGGAAGACCAAAGCCAAGCCTGCCGGCTCAAAAAAAAAGCCCGCATTATCAAATCCAACTAGATCGGGCCGGCTAAGCTTTATCGAGCCGGAACTGGCGACCCTGGCGGACGCCATGCCCTCCGGCGGCAACTGGGTGCACGAGTTGAAGTTTGACGGATACCGCGTCCAGGTGTTGATCGACAGCGATGGTGTGCGGTTGCTGACGCGCAAGGGGCTGGACTGGTCGCACCGCTTCCCGCCCCTGCCCCGTCTGTTCGACCAGTTGGACGTGTCATCAGTCATTATCGACGGCGAAATCGTCGCCGCCAATCCCGACGGCAGCCATAGCTTCAAGACGCTACAGGCGGTGCTGGGCGAGGAGAAATCCGACGCACCGCTACAATACTACGCCTTTGACCTGTTGCACCTGAACGGCGACGACCTGACGGGCCTGCCACTGATCGAACGCAAGTCCCGCCTCCAGGCCCTGCTGCAAGGCCAGGACTTCGACGGCCGCATCATCTACAGCGAGCACTTCGACGATCGCGACGAGGCCTTCCTGCATCAGGTGTGCGGGATCGGCATGGAGGGACTTATCTCGAAACGCGCGGATGCGCCCTATTCGCGCGGGCGCGGCAAGTCGTGGCTCAAGACCAAGTGTCACAAGCGCCAGGAATTCGTCATCGGCGGCTTTACCGAACCGACCCACGCCCACCGCGGCATTGGCGCCCTTCTGCTGGGTTATTACGAGCAGGGCGAATTCATCTATGCCGGCAAGTGCGGCACCGGCTTCAATCTCGAAGACTCGATGGACCTGCGCCGGCGGCTGGATAAGCTTGCGCTCGAACCGTCAAAAACCGGCGCGTTCAAAGCCGTACCGCCTGCGGTCCGCCGCGAAGCACGCTATGTTGCGCCGAAGCTCGTCTGCGAAATCGAATTCACCGAATGGACGCCGGACGGCCGCCTGCGCCATCCCTCCTTCCAGGGCTTGCGCGAAGACAAGCCCGCGGCGGAAATCGGCCGCGACCGGCCCATCCACACTGAAACCGCCAACCTTGCTGAAATCAAAGTTAAACCATCTGCCGGGAGACGCATCGTGACGACGAAAAAATCCAAGGGCGCCGATGTCGGCGGCATCACCATCACCCACCCTGAGCGCGTCGTCTATCCGGCCGATAACGTCACCAAGCTGGACGTGGCGGAGTATTATCACGCTGTTGCCAACCACATCCTGCCGCACATCGTCAACCGGCCGATCTCCATGATCCGCTGCCCGGAAGGCATCAGCGAACAGTGCTTTTTCCAACGCCATTTAAGCCAGGGCCGCGTGCCCCACGTCCACGACACCGGCATCGAGGTCAACGGCCGCAACGAAGAATACGTCATGATCGACGATATTCACGGCCTGATCAGCCTGGCGCAGTGGGGCGTGATGGAAATCCACCCGTGGGGTTGCAAGGCCTACGAGCCCGACCTGCCAGACCGCATGGTCTTCGACCTCGACCCTGATCCCGAGGCAAGCTGGAAGGACGTCACTGACGGCGCCGCCGAGGTCCGGGCGCGCATGAAGGAGTTCGGGCTGAAGAGTTTCCTGAAGACTACCGGGGGCAAGGGGCTGCACGTGGTCGTGCCCATCAAGCCCAAGTTCCACTGGGACGCCATCAAGGCCTTTACGCGGGCAGTCGCCCAGTCGATGGCGCACGATAACCCAGAGCGCTATATCGCCACGGCGTCGAAAGCAGCGCGCAGGGGCAAGGTCTTTGTTGACTACCTGCGCAACGACCATACAGCGACGGCGGTCGCGGCCTATTCGCTGCGCGCGCGGCCAGGGGCGCCGGTGGCTATGCCTGTCGAGTGGGACGATCTGGGCGCGGGCCTAAAGCCGTCCGAGTTCAATATTCGCACGGCTGTCGATGTTCTGAGCAAGCGAAAACACGATCCGTGGGAAGAGATGTTCAAGCTGCGGCAAGCCATGCCGGCCAAGGTCCTCGAAGCACTTAAAATTCCTGCGGAATAGCGAAGTTCCCTCTCCCCGCGAGCGGGGAGAGGGTTGGGGTGAGGGGCAAAAGGACAATAAACCGAACGCGTCTTCCATGGGCTTGCCCCTCATCCGGTCGCAAGCGACCACCTTCTCCCCGCAAGCGGGGAGAAGGGAAGTATCGAAATTTGATCCTTGATCGGGCATTAACCGTCACTGGCTAAGGGGCGCATATCAGGACAGCTCCATGACCCCGCTCGACTATCGCCAGCAGGCGGAATCCACCGCCGAAGACCACCGCCGCATCCAGGACGACCTTGAAAAGCGTGAAAGCGGCAAGCCCAAAAGTGGAGGCGGCGCCCTGCAGGCCGGGGCCCGCAAATATCCCGAGCCGCCGCTGACCGGCCAGCATCTCGAAAAGCCCGGCATCGAGGCCGACCTCGCCGTCAAGCCAATGTACGACGCGCCCTACTACAAAGGTTCGGACAAGCTCCTCGACAAGGTGGCGCTGATCACCGGGGGCGATTCCGGCATCGGCCGCGCCGTGGCGGTGCTCTACGCCCGCGAAGGCGCCGATATCGCCATCGTCTACCTGAGCGAACATCAGGACGCCGAAGAGACAAAGGCCGCCGTCGAAGCCGAGGGCCGCCGCTGCCTGCTCATTCCGGGCGATGTGTCGGACCGCGCATTTGCCTATGAGGCGGTGCAGAAGACGGTCACTGAACTGGGCAAGCTCGACATCCTGGTCAATAACGCCGCTTTCCAACTGCACGTCCAGGCTTTCGAGGACTTGACCGCCGAACACTTCGACAAGACGCTCAAGACCAATCTCTACGGCTATTTCAATATGGCCCAGGCGGCGGCAAAGCACATTCCGTATGGCGGTTCGATCATCAATACCGGCTCGGTCACTGGCATTCAGGGATCAAAAGAACTGCTCGACTATTCGATGACCAAGGGCGGCATTCACGCCTTTACGCGCTCGTTGTCGGGACATCTGCTGCCGAAAGGTATCCGCGTCAACTGCGTGGCGCCGGGGCCGGTCTGGACGCCGTTGAACCCGGCGGACAAGGAAGCACCGCAGGTCGCGCACTTCGGCGAAAAGGTGCCGATGAAGCGCCCGGCCCAGCCCGAGGAAATCGCGCCGGCCTATGTGTTCCTGGCCTCACCGCAGACGGGCAGTTACATTACAGGCGAGATATTGCCGATCATCGGCGGGTATTGAAGGAAGTAAGTAAGCGGCCCCACCACACAGAGCCTGACGGCTCATGGTGGTGGGGTTTCTTACTTCTAACCCTACGCCGTCACCGCGTCTGGTGTCTGCCGTCGGCGCATATCAGCCTTGCCGAGCGCCGCCGTCAGCGTCGCCCAGTCGATCGGCTTGGTCAGGTGCAGATTAAATCCGGCCTCAAGCGCGCGCTTGCGGTCGGCATCGCGGCCGTAGCCCGTCAGCGCGACCACATAGGTCTCGGCAATCTCACGGTCCTCGCGGATCTTCTGGATGACCTGGTAGCCATCCATCCCCGGCAGGCCGATATCGCATAGGATCACGTCCGGCAGAAATGCCCGCGCCTTGCTCAGCCCCGTTTCGGCCTCAAACGCGATGTCGATTTCGTGACCATCGTGCCCCAGCAGCATGCGCGCGCTTTCGGCGGCATCGACATTGTCCTCAATCAGCAGGATGCGCAGCGGCTCAGCCACCGTATTCGCTGGCGTCGCTGGCGCTGCGGGTTCTTCCGCCGGCACGGCCAGAGGCAAGGTGATGCGAAACTCCGCGCCCCGGTTGAGCCCCTCGCTGCGCGCCTCGACCGAGCCACTATGAAGCGCCACCAGCCCCTTGACCAACGCCAAACCAAGACCCAGTCCGCCACGCGAGCGATCAAGCCCCTGCTCGGCCTGGCGGAAGACGTCGAAGACCTGGCCCAGCATGTTGGGTTCAATGCCGATGCCGGTATCCGACACACTGACACGCGCCGTGGCCCCATTCGCCTCGACCGACAAGGTAATGACGCCTTCGGCGTGGCTGAACTTGTTGGCATTGTGCAGCAGATTGCCAACGACCTGAAGCAGGCGCGTCGGGTCGCCTTCGACCCAGACCGGCACGTCCGGCGTATGCACCCGGAGCGCGACGCCGCTGGCATCGGTCAGGCTCTTATAGTCGGCAGCCGTCTGGCGAATGATCTGGTTGAGGTCGCAGCGTTCGGTGCGCAGCAGGATCTTGCCGTGCGCCAGCCGGGTGGCGTCGAGCAGGTCATCAATCAGCCGCCCCATGTGCTTGACCTGACGATCCATGGTCTCGCGGATCGTTACGCCGCGCGGATCGCCCGGCGGCAGCATCTTTTGTAACTGCAAGCAGTTGACGATCGGCCCCAGCGGGTTGCGCAGCTCGTGTGCCAGCATGCCTAAGAATTCGTCCTTGCGGCGGTCCGCCTCGCGGATACGTTCCATCAGCATGACGTTTTCCAGCGCCACGCCAGCGCGATGCGCGACGTCACTGGCCAAAGGGCTGATCTCGGTTTGAGGGTTGCGCGTTCCCAGCACCAGCACGCCGTGGGTTTCGCCCTGCACCGTTAGCGGCAGTATCTGGCCATAGGCCAGCTTGCCACCCACCACGTCGCTGAACAATAGCGGCCGGTTTTCGGAAATCGCGCGGTTGACCGAGGGTTCCAGCCGGTCGAGTACCGGCGGGCTGGCGGTCATGCGGCCATCGCTTTCGGCCCATTCGATGCGGTCGGGCTGGCCCTCGCGCTTGAACCAGACGAGCGCCGCGTCGGCAAGATCCGGCACGGGCAGCCGGACCAGGGCGCGCATGAAGTCGCCCCGGCTCTGGGACCGCGACAAACCTTCGGAAACGCGCGCCAGGAAGGCAAAGCTCTGGGCCGCCTCTTCGGCCGCCTTGCGCCGCGCCTTTTCTTCTGCCTGCATGGCCGCCTGCCGGCGCATCTGCGACAGCTCGATAAAGACGCGCACCTTGGCGATCAGCACTTCGGGGATGACCGGCGTCGGCATGAAGTCCACCGCGCCCGAGGCATAGCCCTGGATGATGTTCATCTCGTCATTGAAGGCCGTCAAAAAGATGATCGGCGTCGAGGCCGATTTACGCCGCTTGCGGATCAGGTTCGCCGTGTCGAAGCCGTTCATGGTCGGCATGTTGACGTCGAGCAGGATGACCGCGAAGTCATGCTTGAGCACAAGCTTCAGCGCTTCCTCTCCCGAAGACGCGGTGATCATGGTCTGGCCCAGCTCTTCCAGGATGGACTTATAGACCATCAGGTTGGCCGGCCGGTCGTCGACCAGCAGGATGTATTCGCGCGGCGCCTCACCCTCCGCCGGAGCGGACTCGTTTGCGGCGGCGCTGGCCTTGGGTTTCCTCATAAGATTATTCTGTTCCAATGTGCGACCTAGCGATGCAGCCAGGCGCGCAGGACCTTGATCATCTGCTCGGAATCCACAGGCTTTGACAGATAGTCCCATGCTCCCGCCTCGATGCACTTTTCACGGTCACCCTTCATCGCCTTGGCGGTGACGGCAACGATGGGAAGGTTCTTGAGGCGCGACACCTTGCGGATTTCCTGAATGGTTTCCATGCCATCCATTTCCGGCATCATGATGTCCATAAGCACGATGTCGACGTCCGGGTCCTCCATCAGGATGTGGATGGCATCGCGGCCATTATCGGCCGACAGGATATCCATCTCGTGCTCTTCCAGCACACTGGTCAGGGCGAAGATGTTGCGGGCGTCGTCGTCGACAATCAGCACCTTCTTGCCGACGAGCAGCTTGTTCGACTCGTGCAGATCGCTGAGCACGGCCTGCGCCTCGCCGGGCAGGCTGTCGACGCGGCGGTGCAGATGCAGGGTCAGGACATCGAGCAGCCGGTCGGTCGATTGTACCGTCGATACCGGATAAAGCGCCGACAGCCGCTTGAGCGCGCCTTCGTCCACCCCCGGATCGCCGAACAGGATAACCGGCATACGGCCTGTAATCGTATCCGCCGCCTCGCCCTGTTCCAGCAGGTCAGCGACCACCTCTGGCGCCGCCCCCGACAGCAGGATGCTGTCCACCGGGCTCTTGCGCATGCGCTTGAGCGCCGCCGCGCCATTGGCGACCGGCAGGACCTCGATACCGTCCATTTTCAGCGGCTGGACGATCTGGTCGCGGCGCGTGGCGTCGGGTTCGACGACGATGACGCTGCGCGAACGCCGGTTGACGTACTCCTTTAGCGACTGCATCAGCTGATCGACGATCTCGTGGTTCTGGATCGGCTTGGCGACGAAGGTCAGCGCGCCTGAGGTCAGGGCCCGGTCGCGCGATTCATCGGTCGAGATGATGCAGATCGGGATGTGGCGCGTCGCCATGTCCGCCTTGAGCCGTTCCATGACGCGCCAGCCCTGCATGTCGGGCAGATGGATGTCGAGCAGTATGCAGTCGGGGCTATGGTCGTGCGTCATCGCCAGCGCGGAAGCGCCCAACGAAGTCACCAGCCCCTTGAAGCCGCGCGCCCGTGCGGCATCAAGCAGGAAGCGAGCAAAGCCGAGATCGTTCTCGACGATCAGCATGACGGAATCGCCCGGCTGGATGAAGGCCCGGTCGTCGCCGACCTCGTTGACCGCCGGCGCCGGTTCCTCGGCGGTAATGGCAGCCAGGTCCGTTTCCGGCATCGGCATCTTGGCCACCGCCGGCACGTCAAGCCGCATCATGGCTTCGGACAGTCCCTTGCGCGGCCGCTGGGCATAGACTGCCGGCAGGTAGAGGATGAAGGTCGAGCCGCGGCCGGGCACCGATTGCAGCTTGATCTCGCCGCCCAGGAGCCGCGCCAGTTCGCGTGAGATGGCCAGGCCCAGGCCGGTGCCGCCGTACTTGCGCGAGGTGGAGCCGTCGGCCTGCTGGAAGGCTTCGAAGATGATCATCTGCTTGTCGGCAGCGATGCCAATGCCAGTGTCGGTGACCGAGAAGGCAAGAACCTCCGGCGCCCGGTTCAGGTCCTCATTGTCGTAGGACCAGCCATTGATGACCGGTTCGACGGAGAGCGTAACCTTGCCGTGATGGGTGAACTTGAAGGCGTTGGACAGCAGGTTCTTTATGATCTGCTGCAGGCGCTTGGCGTCGGTATGGATCGACTTTGGCAGGCGTGGGTCGAAGCCGACCTGGAAGTCGATATTCTTGCTTTCCGCCATGTGGTTGAAGGTGCGTTTGACGTAGCCATTGAGGTCGTCGAGGCGCAGTTCGCCCGATTCCACCACCACCGTGCCCGACTCGATCTTCGACAGGTCGAGGATGTCATTGATGAGCATCAGGAGGTCGGTGCCGGACGCGTGGATGGTCTTGGCCGAGTCCGTCTGCTTGGGCGTCAGGTTGCCTTCCGGGTTCTTGGTGAGCTGGTCCGACAGGATGAGCAGCGAGTTCAGCGGCGTGCGCAGTTCGTGCGACATATTGGCCAAGAATTCCGACTTGTACTTCGACGTCAGGGCCAACTGCTTGGCCTTGTCTTCCAGTTCCTGACGCGCCTGCTCCACTTCGGAGTTCTTGCGCTCGACCTCGTGGTTCTGCTGGGCCAGCAGACGGGCTTTTTCCTGTAGCGCCTCGTTGGTCTGTTGCAGTTCTTCCTGACGGGTCTGGAGCTGCTGCGCCAGCGACTGCGACTGGGTCAGCAGGTCTTCGGTCCGCATGTTGGCGTCGATCGTGTTCAGAACGATGCCGATCGATTCCGTCAGCTGGTCGAGCAGCGCCTGGTGCGACGGGTTGAAGCCTTCGAAAGACGCCAGTTCCAGCACGCCCTTGGCTTCGCCTTCGAAGATCAGCGGCAGGACCATGACGGCGCGCGCCGGCGCCGAACCCAG
>CBFGPQ010000022.1:0-33461 GCA_965650705.1 uncultured Asticcacaulis sp.
CCACGACCTGCTATGGCTGGCTTGCGGAACTCGACCAGAAGCGGCGGCTGTTGGCAGTGCAGACCGGCGCGTGCCAGATCGAGCTGCAATGCGCGTCCACCGCCCCCGAGAAAGACCCCTTGATTCGGCCGGCTCCGTGCGCCGGCAATGGCGGCTGCAGCACCGACAAGGCCGCCTGGTACAAGCAGAAGGTCTGCCCGATGCGTCAGAGCACCTGGTCTCGCGCTGAAATCGGCGTCATACGCCGCCTGGTGGTGGCGAACGATCCCGCCACATCTTGCGGCGGCGCTTCCATCATGGCCCGCCCAAGCCTGAAAGAGGTTGGCCTCCCCGGCGGCCTGATTCTGCTGCTGTTTGCAGGCATCGCCTTTGTCCTGTCGCCCCTGCCCGTGGCGGTCAGCGCCTTTCGCCGGATAGGCGCCTGACGTCATGGCTTTGAGCCCGACATTCGCCGTCTTCGTCACCTGCACCCTGTTGTTCATCTGGGCGCAGTTGGAAAAGCCACGGCTGGGCTCATGGATACGGTCGGCGGCGCTGCTGGCCATGATCGGCGCGCTTTTTGTGATCGGGGCCGCCAGCCCGAACCGGGAAGCCCTGTCGGTTCACCTGACAAGCTTTGGCGCCGACCCGAAGACACCGGCCAGTGACGCTTTGATCGTCGGCGATCATCACGACTATGCCGATTTCGTCGTCATGCCTTACGCGGCGGACACGGCCCATAAGCCCGCGACACCCGCGCACCGAGACTTAGTAACGGTATCGACCTCCGACCGGACCGTAACGCTAAAGACCGCGCCCGGCGACCCGGCGACAGGCCGTCCGGCCATGGTGGTGGCCTGGCGCGACGGCGACGTCCTGCGTTTCGACCGGGCCATCGAACTCGGCAAATCGGCGCGGATCTGCCTCGACGCCGCATGCGCCGAAACCTTTGATTTCGACGCCGGAAAATGGCGCAAGACGCTGGCCGACCGGCCCGTTTCCGGCCGCAAGCCGCATTACCACCAGCGTGTTTTTCGCCCCTCTGCCTTTGCCGGCAAACAATCGGCCATATTCCATACGCCTGACGGGCGCTGGCACCTGCTGATGCTCGATCCGGGCGTAAGGATCATGGGAGGGGCCACGCCAGCCGATACACGCGTCAATCTGGCGCCAAGGCAATCCGTGAGGGTGTCGCTTTTCCGGCTCGACATGCCGGATGCGGAGCTGGCAGGTCCAGTACGCATGGTGTCGCGGCAGACACTCGCAGTCGAAGATACGGGCCGCACCATAGTCTTGCGGCCGAAGACGCCGATTGTTGCCCAGGCCGGTACCTGCGCCAGTCCGCGCCTCAACCTGACGCGGCTGTCCGCCAACAATCCGATTGTCGACTATGGCACCCCGGAAAAGACTCTGGTCTTCTCGGCGCTCGGCAATGGCAGCCTGAGGGCTGACGGCAGTTACCGCAATGGGTCCCCCATGAACCGGGCCGATGATGGCCCCCTGCTTGGCGGCGCGACGTCTCTGTGTGACTTCAAAGGCCGCGATTTCAGCGTGACGGGTCAGAAGCTCAACGTCGTCAAGAGCCTCTACCCGGACGACGCAGCGCTCAGCTTCTCCGTCCAGGGCATGCGCATTCCCTGGCTGCTGCTGGGTTTCGCGGCGCTTGGCCTGTTTATCGCTGACCGGATAGGCGCCAAGGGCTGGCAGACCGACCGGACGGAGTACGTCCTGGTCGGTCTCATGCAATATCTTTTGACGCTGCGGCAGCTGATCGGGGCGCGTGGCGCGCTGATGGATGCGCAGGTCGTGCCGTCGGACGTCTATAGCGACGTCGCCGCGTCCTTTGTCGCGCTGCCGGTCGCGCTGATGGGATTAAGACCCGTACAAGACTTTAGTATCAAGCCGCGGCTTATGGCGCTTGCCGGCCTGGCGGCTGTTTTGGCGCTGATCTGGCTGTGGACCGGATCGCTCGACCGGCCATTCTTGACCGTGGTCGCACTGACATTCGCCACGCTTGGCTGGCCGGTCGTCGAACGCCTGATCCTTCCCTTGAAATCCTGGTCGGCAAAGATAAGGCTACCGGCGAAGGTGACGGAGATATCGTCGCGTCATAACCTTCCTACCATGGCCATCGCGCTGATCGCCGGCGCCGCCCTGGCAAGGCTGATCGCGTTCTGGGGGTTCGGCATCCGCGAGCGCGCCGGGATCGCCGCCAGCCTGCCTTACCTGGCGCTGATCCTGCCTGGGTTCGGGCTTTACCTGGCGCACGTCGGCCGATCCGCCGAAAAATCGATGGTGCAGGCCGTGACCTTCGGCCTGCTTGTGTTGGTCGCGGTCATCCTCGTACCCTTTGCGACCCGCGATCATGGCTTTGCCATCATCCAGACCTTCCCCATCCTGGCCGTGGCCTTTGCCGTCGCATGGCAGTGGCCGCAACGCGCGCGGCAATGGCCTTGGCTTGCCGCCCTGCCCGCCGCCGTCATTGGTTTCGCCGGCCTGTTGCTGGTCTTTCCCTATATTCACGGCATGCCGCCCGACAGCGGCAATGTCATCGCGTCTCTGCGTTATGCCTTGCGCTTCGACGACAGTAACGATATCCGCCTGTTGCACCAGTTTCACGGCGAAATGGTCTCAGGCTTCCCGACGCGCGTGGCGGTCGCCAACAGCCAGTTCTGGCGCGACGTCGGCACATTTACCAATTCCCTGACCGGTGCAGGCTACCTGACCGACCAGGGCCTGGGCGTATTTGGTTATCAGGGGCTGCACTTTTCCGACAACCTGTCCGCCGTGCACATCATGCATCCCTTCGGACGGATCGGCGTTGTGCTCTTCCTGGCAGCGATGATCTTCAGCATTCATCGCGCGATCCCTGGGCTGTCGCCTACACCGGCTGGCGGGCACGTGACCGCGCAACTGGCGCTGTGGACGATCGCCTTTTCCGCCATCTACATGGTGCTGGCCAATCTGGGCTGGGTTCCGTTTACTGGCCGGAATATCTATCTCCTCGCAGTATCGTCCGGCAGCGACCTGGCCGAAGGGTTTGTGCTCCTGGCCATGGCGGTACTGGGACTGCGCATGGTGAGGCCGTCATGAAGATCCCCTCCCTGCCAAAATTCGGGCCTAACCTCGCCGCTCCGCTGGTCGTCTTTGTTCTGGTCGCAGCTGTGGTTCTGGCGCCGCGGCCGGCCGAAATCCGTCCGGCCGACCGTGGGACAGCCTATACGGACACGGTCAACGCCTTGTTCACCGCCGGTTACCTGGAAGGCAGCGCCAATCGTGCGGGGGCGAACAAGGTCGGCATGACGCCCGCGTGCCGCAAGGACCCGCAATGCCATGAAACCGTGCGCGATTTCGCCCTGAATTCCTATCTCAGGGAGGACATGAAACGCGGCGGTGACGACACATGGATTCTGCGCGGCAACCGTATTACCGGGCTGCAGCCGTTTACGCGCCTATATTACGACAACGACGTCGACCAGGCCGTGGCTCCGCCACGCATCGTTTACGCCTCCTCCGGCATTGGCGCCGGCGACAATGACCGGATCCAGGTCGTTGACCTCGACCGTGGGCAAAGCTGCGACTTCGGTCCCGGCGAGAGCCGTGGCATCGACCCGGCGGGACTTTGCCGCCAGGCTCCGGCCTCCAATTGCACCCTCACGCTCAACACAAAGGTTGCCGGTGGCGTTCAAACCTACGCCATGAGCCTCGCCCCCGATGGCTGTGGAAAGCTCTCCGCCGACGGCAAGACAACATCTGAAGCCGCCATCGCCAGCGGCACCGTGCTTCGGATCGATACTGGCGCCAGAACAAGACCCGCGCGCCTCTTGGTCACCGGCGTGTCCGGTGTCATGGCCGCCAGCGACAGCCAGGGCAGCCGGTATTACGACCACGGCTTTGTCGATCTGGCGCGCTATCTCGAACGCGCATCCGCGAACCTTACGCCGCAACTGAAGAGCGCCAACGAAATCCGCCTCTCCCTGGTCCGGCGCCTGAACCTGCAAACGAACCGCCTGCTGGCCGAGCAGATGCGGCCGCAGGTAGCGGCGTCCGGGCGCAACATCCTTGCCGCTGCCGTCTTCATGGATGGCGTCACAGGCGAAGTCGTTGCCGTGCCGAGCTTCCCGTTCGTCAAGGACGACCTGCGCGATCCAGCGCCCCAGAACGATCCGCGTCTGGACCGCAATGTCAACTTCATGAACCTGTCGATAGGCTCGGCCGCCAAGGTCCCGTTCGCCGCCGCGATTGTGTCACGGTGGCCGGAGCTGCACGGAATGAAGGTCGCCGATACCGAGGCAAAGGTCGGATTGGTCCTCGCCTATCCGGCAACCTTCGATTCTCATAACCACGGCGCGCCGGTGGACTTCAATCGCTTTATCGCGGAGTCGAGCAACCGCTACGCCATCGCCCTTATGGCCGCGGGGCTGCGGACGGATGCGTTGCTCAAATGCGACAAGAACTGCCGCCGGCTACAGAACGAGCAGGCGATTTTTCTCGGTGAAAAGCGCGTCCAGTCCGTAGCCCCCCCCATGATGAAAAACCCGTCGGTCGCGGCGGAATGGCGGGGGTATCTGAAGGACTATTTCGATATCGCCCCAGAAAACTGCCTTGCCGATCCGGAATATGGTTCAGCCACATTGTGGGGGCGCAAACGGCTGGGCGCGGCCTATGAGTTGAACGCCCCTCCCCTGTGCCTGACCCAGGTCCGGAACGTTACGCCCGACTATTACATGAGCATCCTGGGCGGTAGCCGTTCCCTGTGGTCGACCCTGTTCCTGGCGCAAACCTATGGCCGCATCGTCAGCAACCGCAGGATCGAAGCAACGCTCCTGGCCCGCGACGGCATCCGCGACGGCTATCACCGCCTGCCCTTCCCGACCATCGGCATTGAAGCGGAACTGCATCAGGCGCTGCTTGCCGGCATGAAGGGAACAGTCGCATTGCCGTCAGGCACCGGCCGGCGGCTGGTAAGTGAAGGATCGCTTTGCAACACGACCTCGGCCGATGGCCGCCACACCTATGTCTGCTATGCCAAGACGGGTACCGGACGTATCCGCGCGGGCGAGGATGTGCACAGCCTGGCGCTTGTCATTGAAAAAGTCGCCGTCAGTGAACCTTTCGCGCTGTGTTCACGCAGCATCCTGGCGATCAATATCCAGCACCGCAAGCAGGATGCCACGCCGGCTATCACCTACGCACTCTCGTCTCTCAACGATCCGACTACGCGGCTCTGGATCGACCGTCCCTGCAACGCGGCAGGGAAGGAAGTATAAATCGGTATGATTTTTACGCGGAACATCATCCGGCAGGCACCATATCACCGTCTCGTAGAACCGCCGGGCACGAACATATAGCCTTGGCCATGCACCGTGCGAATGGCTTCTGGATGGGCGGCGTCGCGCTCGACCTTTTTGCGCAGACGGCCGATGCGGGTATCGACCGAACGGCTGAAAGGCTCGGCCTCAGGGTCGCCGACAAGATCCAGTATGCGGTCGCGGCTCAAGACCGAGTTCGGATTGGACGCGAAGATATGCAGCAGGTCGGTTTCAAGCGCCGTCAGCGCCACTTCGTTGCCACCCGAAGTATAGAGGCGGCGCGTGCCAAGATTATAGGTGCACAGGCCGATGCGGACCTCTTCGCCCATCGTGGCGGGGGGCGCGTCCTCGCGATTGGCGCGGCGCAGTACGGCTCGCACCCGCGCCAGCATTTCGCGCATGTCGAAGGGCTTGGCGATATAGTCGTCAGCGCCGATTTCCAGTCCGATGACGCGGTCAACCGGATCGGCGGCGCCCGTCAGCATGATGATCCCGATGGGTCCAAGTCCGCGCAGGTAGCGGGCGATCGACAGCCCGTCTTCGCGCGGCATGTTAATGTCGAGTAGCACCAGGTCCACCGGCCGTTCGGCCATGAGGGCGCGCAGGGCGTCGCCGCCATTGGCCTCGCTGACATGATAGCCATTCTTTATCAGATAGCGGGCGACGATCGAACGCAGGTCTTCCTCGTCATCGACAACGACAATGTGCGGATCGGTGCTCATGCGGTCGTCTCCTGAAGTTCGGCAAGCAGGCTCTTCACTGAGGCGCGGGTGAAGGGCTTTTCAATAAACGGACGGCCAGCACGGGCCAGGAAGCGCACGGCCTCTATGCCCAAGGTATCGCCGGTGACGAAGACGATGCGGCTGGCCAGGTGCGGCCGTTCGCGTTGCAACCAGCCAAAGAAGGCCGGACCGTCCATGCCGGGCATGCGCAGGTCTGACAGGATCAGATCGACGTCGCGTTCGGATAGCATGGCCTGTGCCTCCTGACCCGACCCGGCGACCTTTACCTCATAGCCTTCGCTGCGCAGCATGCGCGCCAACACCTCGGCCAGGGTGGTCTCATCGTCAATGACCAGAGCCAGACCGCGCGGCGACATGGTCGGCATATTCTGTCCCGTGCCGGTTTCGCTGTCGCTGTCCGTGGGCTGGCCGACCGGCAGACGCAGTCGGAAGCACGAGCCATCCGCGGAGGTCTCGGCAAGTTGCAGTGTCCCGCCATGCGCCTCGATGACGCCCATCGAATAGGACAGGCCGATGCCCGTGCCGGCGCCTTGCGGCTTGGTCGTAAAGAAGGGCTCGAAGATGCGGCGCCGCAGGTGTTCCGGGATTCCGACGCCCGTGTCGGCGACCTCGATTTCGACGGCCTCATCGGCATGACGCGAAACAATCCGCAACTGTCGGGGTCCGTCGCGCTCCAGCATGGCTTGCTGGGCATTGACGATCAGGTTGCTCAGGACCTGGTGCAACTGATCGGGATCGACGCGTAAAGGCGGTAGCTCCGTGGCGAGTTCGGTGATCACCTCCACGCCCGCCGTGCGCAGGCTATATCCGGCCAGGTCGAGCGCCGAGGCAATCAGGCGGTTGGCGTCGGTGGCGCGGCGCTCGGGCGGCTTCTGGCGGGCCATGGCCAGGAAGCTTTGCACAATGCGCGCACAACGTTCAGCCGCCGTGCGGATCTTGGTCGCGTCCGAGGCGTGCGGCGTGCCCTCCGCCTCCTCTTCCAGCATGGTGGCGTGGGCGACCACGACCGCCAAAGGATTGTTCAGTTCGTGGGCGACGCCTGCCAGAAGGCTGCCAAGCGCCATCATCTTTTCGGACTGGTAGAGCGCCTCGCGCGAGCGCTCTAGCTGCGCCTGGCTTTCGCTCAGTCGCTCCTCGGCCAGCTTGCGGTCGGTGACGTCGATGGTGATGCCGTTGGAGCGGGCGGGCTTGCCTTCGCTGTCGGTGTGCACCACGCCGCGCAGCACGACCCAGCGTACCTGCTTGTCGGGGCGAATGATGCGGTATTCGATGGAAAACGGCCGGCCGGCATAAACGGCCTCGTCAACCTCCCTGAGGTAGCGTTCCATGTCGTCCGGATGGACGAGAGTGAAGCGCAGTTCCGGTTCAACATAGCCCTTATACGGAATGCCAAAGATCTCGCAGGTGCGCGGCGACCACCAGCCTTCCAGCGTGTTGAGGTCGTAATCCCAGGTGCCGAGTTCCGCGCCTTCCAGCGCCATGCGCAGGCGCTCCTCGCTCTTGCGCAAACTTGCCTCGGCATTGGCGCGTTCCAGCGTCGCCCACGTCCGTTCGGCGACCTCCTCGACCAGGCGGATCTCGCTTTCACTCCACACGCGCGGTTCCGGGTGATGGACGGACAGGACGGCAGACAACTCGTCGCGGCGCAGCAGCGGCACCGTAATGGCGGCGCGAATGCCCATGGCGTCCATGGCGGGCCGGTTCTCCGCATCGATGTGCGGACTGGTGTCCGTATCGTCCATGACGACCGTCTCACCGCGCGCCAATGCTGCGATATTGTTGCGCCCGAAGCTCATCAGCGGATAGGTGCCGATGATCGACCCCAGAACGTCGCACCATTCGACTTCGACGTCGAGCGTATCGGCCGGAACGCTGAGTTCCGCATAGCCAACACGTCCGGTCGCGAGATGCCGTCCCAGCATGGCGACGGCTTCGCGCAGAATGGTCTTTGCGTCGGTTTCCCGGCGCAACCGGTCGCCCAGGCTGAGCAGAAACGCTTGTCGTGTCTGGGTATCGTGCAGCCGCGCCTCGGCCCTGGCCCGCTCCAACGCTTCCCAGGTGCGTTCAGCGACCTCTTCGATTGTGCGGATTTCCGCGTCGGACCATCGGCGCGGCCGGTCGGACTGGACCGACAGGATGGCGGTAAAGCGGCCGTGCTTGATCAGCGGGACCGCGACCAGGCCACGCACACCCCAGCGCGTGAAGGCGTTCACGAAGTCCGCGCCGATCCTTGTATCAACACAGACATCGGGTGAGACGAAGATCCGTCCGGCGCGGTTCTCTGCAACAATATCTGTACCGAAGGACTCAAGCGGCAGGGCGCCGGCATTGCTTTCGACGCCATTGGTCCAGTCTTCCTTGAGGATCAGGAAACGTTCGTCCGCATCGATCTCGCCGTAGCCGACGCGCAGCGCCCCCAAATGTTCGCCCAAAGCCCGATTGGCGATGGCCATGATGGCAGCCGGATCGGATTCGTGACGCAGGCGATCGCTTAAGCCCAGGGATGCCGCGCCTCCGACCGCTTCCGCCCGCCCTGTCCAGCCGATGACGGCGCCGCAAGCATCGCGGATCGGGTGCACATAAAGCCGCAGGGGTGCACCGTGGTGCGGCTGCGCCGTCAACTCAAAGGCGTCTTCCTTCGCGTCCATCAACCGCGCCACTGTCTCGGCTTCGAAGACGGCCGGCCAACCCTTCGCGATCAGGACATTGCGGTCCTGCCACTCATTGCTGAGCCACACAGGCGCGCCGCCGGCATCGGCCAGCCAGTGGAGGCCTGGCAAGTGATCGGCCAAGGCCTGGAATGCGGGCAGAATGGAACTCTGGGCAGTCAAGACAAACTCTGGAAACGGGATTGAGACGACACGGTATACGACCGATGCCACCGGTTCAACGTGCAAGGTTCAGCCATGAAACTACTCCACCATCGCGGCGATGACACGCCGGTCGAGCGCCCGCCACAGGGCCTGTCGCGCTGCCAGGCGTTCATCACTTTCGCCATGCGTCCGTCCGTCGGGCGTCTCCATTACGATCAGTTGCACGGCGTCGGGACGAGTCGTGTCGAAGTAGTTCGGGTTCAGCTCATAGAGGATATTACCGGCCTGGCAGTCCCTCGAGAGGTTGGGCTCGCCGCTGTACGCCGACATGCATGCCGGAGCGGCTTTCGCGGCGGGCGACAAACTGGCCAGCAGACTTGTCACTCTGTCCCGCTCGCTTTGAACCTGCGGCGCCTTGGCCGCGCGGCGCAGTTCGGTCTCGGTGCTGTCGACCACGACCTGCATGGCGTCGGCCATCTTGGCCAGGTCGGCAGGGTTCAGGTACGCCTTCATATCGTTCAGGCTTGCTGCGTTTTCCGCCAACATCTTCGCCTTGCCGCCATTCAGCCAGCGCTGCAACTCACCCTCCGCTCCGCCTCCAAGGCCGGCCGGCAGGGCGTCGACGCGGTCCTGCAGGTAACGTCCGGTCGACACCGGCGTCAGAAGCGGCGCGCGGCCGTGGGTAAAGGCGACGCGATCGCCAAGATCGATTTCGCGCCGCTCGGCCACGCCGGGCGGCAGCAGCCACCATTCGCCGTGCCCGTCTTCAGCGCGAACATGGGCCTGCTGCGGATCCAGCAGCAATGACAGAGCGTTCAGCCGAAAGACAACACCTGTGCCGGTCATCCTGTGACAGCGCCCATTTGTGAACGATATGGGCGACATGACACCGACCTCGGCCGCCAGCACGCCATGGCGTGGGTTGCTCTCGATCCACGACTTCAGGCGATGACAGACGGGCGCGGGCGGCATCGCGGCCTCGGGCATGTTGCGCAACATGCCGGCAAGACGATCGACGCGGGCGCGGAAGCCAGCGACGCGCGAAGCAGGAAACGACGGCACGGCGCTTTTCGGGTCGAGTTGCGTCTCGAAACGGCCGCCGGCGCCTTCCTGACGGATCGCAACCTCCTGCCCCACGGCCGGGAGCGCGAAGATGACGCCAAGCGAAATACTGAACAGTTTGAGCGCGTTCACGAGCCTCTCCGCAATCCCGCCGAGGTTCATACACGAGGTCGGCGTCACAGATGCGTCGCCATCGCCGGTCAATTGCAACAGTTGTGACAGCGACAACTGTTGCAAGGTTCCGTCCAGGGCGACGCACCTGTGGCGGCAGCGCGGACTAGTTTGCGCGCATGCTTGCCAGTGACGACCACTCCCCGCCCGAAGCTACCGCCGAAGCGCGCTTCGCCATCCTCTTCCAATCCTTCTTTCAAGCTTCCGCGCCCAAGGCCAGCCCCGCTGCGACAGCCTACCTCCTGGAGCGTCTGCAACCGCGGCGCGGCGCGCGACTGCTCGGTTGCGACCAGTCGATCCTGGCCTATGGCTGGGGGCTGACGGCGCAGGGTTGCGCCATCGGCGTCATGGCCGGCAGAGAAGACCAGTTCGACGGAGCAATCTGGTCACTGGCGGCGCTCGGTCACCCGCCCGATGCTGCGCTTATGGCGCATCTGGCCGAACGGATCTTTCCGGGCGGACGGCTGATTGTCGATGCCGGTGAGGCAAAGCTTATCGGTGGCTGGGCGCACTTTCCCACCATTGCCACCCTGACGCCACTGGGCGTCGCACGGGCGCCGGACGGCCGCAGGCTCTACACCTGGCTGCGCGAAGACCGGCTGTGACAACTGTTGCAAGTTTCCAAATCCCCCGACGCACCTGCGACGCCCACGGCTGGTAGCTGGCGAAAAATGGCCGCGGCATGCGGCGTAGCACTTTGTCCTCCAAAATCGAGCCCACCAAAACCATGTCCCGATACCCGCTTCTCGCCGCTTTAACCCTGCCTTTTGTCTTTTTCACAACCTCGACCCACGCCACCCAGGATCCGGCATCCGCCGCCGCCAAGGGGCGAATAACGCCGTTGAGCGTTCAGGTCACCTACCCCCTGCCCGCGCCTCAAAAGACCCAAATGACGGCGAAGGTTTCGGCTTTGATCGACCATGTCCTGCGAACGCCAGCGCTTAAGGACCCGCGTGGCTTCAGCCTCACGCGCTCACTCAAGATCGATGAACCCATTAAGGGCTACGGCTGGCATCCGGCGCGCGGCGAGGTGGTAATGATCGCGCAGGACATCGACCTGAGCGCCAATCCAAAGCCGGATGCCAATGGCGCCTATATGGGCCGGCTGGAAGGTCCCAGCCTCCATATCGGTATCAACAACCTCATGGCGCTTTATGCCAATGTCTTCTCGGACCGCGACGCGAATGACTTCCTTACCCTGCCGCTGATGCGCGTCAGCCAGCAGGGTTACCCGGTCTTCCGTGTCGGTCTGCGCGACGTCGTGCTGATCGCCAAACCGGGAAAGTTGCCCTATGTGCCCGTCAGCAAGGCGGAATACCTCCAGTCGTTGCTCGACGCCGAAGCGAAGTCTCAAGCTGAATTCGGCCCACCGACGAACCCCAGGGCCAAGGCTTACCAGGAGAAGCTGTTCGCAACCAAAGCCAGCCTGACCGCTGAGGACGGTGCGGCGCCCGCCTGCGCAAGTTCACGCCTCAGCCAGGTCTTCGGCGATTGCAGCGAGGCCGACGCATCCTTCTACGTCCGGCTGAACACGGACTATTTCGAGCGCGGACAGGGCGCAGGATCCGTGCAGATGATCACCATAGAAGTGCCCGTCGAAGGCCGCGACGGCCACAAGCGTCTGGAGCCCCGGCTGCGTGATGCCGCAGGCGCGCTCGACCTCGATGCCATAGCTGCACTCCTCGACTAGGGCCCAGCCATGCAACGCAAACCTTCCCGGCTGCGCGCGCAGCTGATGACCGCCGTCGCCGTCCTGACGCTCACCGTGCCGGCGCAACCGGCCTATGCGTGGAAGCCAAAGACCCACATCTATCTGGCCGAGGAAGCGCTGCGCGATGCGCTCGACAACGGCAAGGTCACCCTCTACGAGACCGACCGCTTGACCGGCCGCATTATCGGCGTGCTTGGCGAATTCGACGTCGATCCAAACATCCTGGCGGCGCTGAAGGCTGGACAAAAGCAGTTCCGCGCCGGGGTCCTGGGGCCGGACGCCTATCCGGACATCCTGACAGGCCAGCAGATCATCCATCCCGAAGAAGCCGAGGCCATCGACGGCGGCGCCGGAGGATCGAATGCATGGCTGACCCATCTGTGGGAGCGTGGCTTCGTGAACGGCGCCACCCCGCAGGTCCGGGCCTTTACCATCGGCTATCTGACGCACGCCGCGGGCGACGTCTTTGCCCACACCTATGTCAACCACTATGCCGGCGGCGAGTTCATGCTGGTCCCGGACCCGACCAATGCCGTCAAGCACCTGGTGCTGGAAGGCTATATCGGCAAGCGCACGCCCCAAACCATGAGCGCGACGACGACGCGGCAACGCGTCAGCGGCGGGCCGCGCAATCCCCGCAAGCGCGACGACCTGGGGCTCGATCCCGATACCGCCAACGACCCGATCGTCTATGAAAACATCCGCCTGCCGATCACCCAGGAGGACACCAGCATCAGCGGCGTCGAGGGCTTTATCTATGACGAGCTGACCTTCGCGAAGCCTGGCAGCGTCATGATGACGAAGCTGATGAAGGGTGAAGGCACCGGCCGTTCTATACCCTTCATCTTCTCGGAAAAGCGTAACACGCTCCAGGCCGAAGTCGACGAATACGAACGCACCCGCCTGTCTTTGAGCGGCCCGGCGCGCCTTGCTTATGCCGCCACCAATGGCGTCCAGGCGGAGTATAAAAAGGCGTGGATCGCCGATATCGACACCGGCCTCAAAGCATTCCCTGCGGTCAGCCACGAGGTCGCCAAGGCCATCGTATATAACGAAGCCGGCGGCGACATGGGCCGGGCCAAGGACGTGCTGTCTAAGTACGTCTCCGACCACATGTATTCCATGGTCGGCATACCCGATGCCGTCATCATAACCGCCCAGACCATATCGAACGCCATCAGCGCCATCGTCCCGCCCGTCATCGCCGAGTTCCTCAACGAACTGCTGATGGCGCCGCTCGACGCCATCATCAAGGGGCTGACCGGCAAAAGCCCCGGCGAATGGGCGCACTACATGACCAACCCCGAGGCGCACTTCGACGAGATAATGAATGCGCCCGGTGGCGGCCACAGCGGCAGCGTCGATCACCGCATCGATCTGAAGACCTTCAATCGCGAGCAACTGAAGATCGACGACGATGGCTACGGCAAGCCGAGCCTGAAATGGAAAATTGAAGACCTGCCACCCGCCTTCAACACCCTGCAACTGACCAAGCTGATGTTCCTGGGCGATGCCGGCATGCGGCAACTGGCCGATGCGCTGAAGGCCAAAGGCGTCGAAATGGGGCCGCAGCCGCGCAACTACATGCTGGGCTGGGTGCGCTCGCTCGATGCGGGCAACCAGTGGCAGGGACTGGCCTCGCCGCGTGGCAAGGCGTCGCCGCATGCGGCCTTCGCCGGCAACGGGGCTCAAGCCTATAACCGTCTCTTCCTAGCCCAGATCGGTGAAGCAGAAATCCCGGCGGCCGGACCTGTTTCAAACCCTGTGCCCACGACGCCAGGTGCGGAAACGCCTGTACCGACACCACCTGTCCCTACGCCGCCGGCCACGCCTACAGCCGAACCACGCTGGTCGCCGCGCCCCGAAGACCGGAGCAACAAGAGCCTGATGGCCAGCTATCTCGAAGGCGACTGGACGACCGAACTCGGCCGCCTGCGCATCAAACGCACCGGCGCAGGCGATGTCGATCATTGGATCGGCCACATCTATCCGGCGGGTGCGGCCACGGCGGCCTTCGTCCTCGATGACCTGGTGCCCAGCGATGACGCATCCGGCGTCACCGGCACATGGCGCGAAGCCGGAAGCGTGCAGAAGCGCGCCATCCGACTGGTGCTGAACCTCCGCGACGGCGACAGGTTCGTCGGTGGTTCGGAGGGCTATATCGGCGGACTGGCCGAGTTGAGCGGGACGCGCATTCTTAACCCGCCGGCCTATGAGACGCCCGAACCGGAACCACAACCCCCTGCGCCGCAGCCACAACAACCCCGGCCGCCGCTTCCGCAAACACCTGTTCCTGAAACACCGGCGGACGACTTCCAGCCACTTGGGCGGTGGGATGTCCGCATCGACAAGGTCGAGAACCCGCGCGACGACCGGCTGACCCATGTTTACCTCACCCTGCGCAATGCCAGCAGCCAGGTCCAGCACCAGACCGGCGAAGTGTGGGTCTATCTGGAGGACACCAGCGGCGCCACCCAGCGCAGCGGCCAGGGCCTGCGCGCCATCCCGGGCCCGCCCCAGCTGTTCAGCGGTTCGCCTGTCGTTTTTCCCGGAAAGACCATCAAGACCAAGTACGTCTTCGACCGCGTGCGGGGCGCCACCATCACTGGGATCACGGTGACCGAAGGCGAGTACCGGGCTGAGTTCGCTTTCTGAAGCAAAGCCGCCGTCACAACTGTTGCAAAGTCCTTGGACCTTCGATGCACGTGTGACGGCGCACCCGACTATTCCTGCCTCATCAACAATTTCACACACGTCAGCCCCATGCGCGTCCCAGCTCTTTACCTCACCGCTGCCCTTACAGCCCTTACCCCAGCCGCCAGTCACGCCCAGGTTGGCGGTCTTGGCCGCGTCTACGGCCAGGATGCTGGCGTCGAACTGACCTGGACCGCCGTACGCCTGCCCGGTACCTGGGAGAACGAATCGGTCAGCGTCACCTTCCGTGTCGTGTCCGGCGGCGTAATCTATGCCGACGCGTACCTACCCAAGGGGGACGGAACCAAGCGCTGGCTAAACGCGCGCCTCATTCCCAATGCGGCCAAAACCGGGATGGAGGGCGAATGGGACGATGTCGGCGCGTATAATGACCGCTGGCAGGGCGGCCGCTGGAAGGTCAGCTTTGTCAATGACCGGGTGGTCGTGGAAGGCTTGCCGACAGGCCGCAATTTCACTTCCACCCTGAGGCCAGTAACCGGCGGCGAAACGGCTATTCCCGACAAATACAAGGACTGGCTGGGCGAATGGACCGTCCAGGATGGCGTCTTGAAACTCTTCATGGAACAGGGCCGGTTGATGGGCACCTTCCGCGTCCCAGCAGCGAGCGGCTTGATGGAAACCCGGCGTGAAGTCCTGTTCCGAGGCGCCACCGACCGGTACGAGACCGACGGCGACACGCTGGTTGGCTTCTGGCAGGCGGTTGGCGATACCCAGGGCGGCGGTGAAGCGCGCATGACCCTGCTGCCCGGCAAGCGCAGCTTTGGTGGAACGCTTTCGGGCGATCCGCGCTATGGCGCCTGGCGCGGCGAACGCTCCGGCGCAATGCCCAGACCTACGGGAGAGACAGCGGAACCGGAGACATTGCCGGCGCCGACACCCGTACCGCAGCCGCCGGCGCCCCCTGAGCCGCGGCCGGTTCCCCAAACACCTGCGCCGACCGTGCCACAGCCCGAACCCGCCGCCGACGGTTTCGAACCCCTGGGGAAGTGGGATGTGCGCATCGACAAGGTCGAAAACCCGCGCGACGACCGCCTGACCCACGTCTATGTCACCCTCCGCAACGCCGGCACGCAGAACCTACTGCAAACCGAGGATGTCTGGGTCTATCTCGAAACGAGTGACGGCTTGACCCAGCGCAGCGGCCAGGGCCTGCGCGCCTTGCCGGGACCGGCGCAGCTGTTCGGCTCGCCGCCGCCCGTCGTCCTGCCGGGGAAGGAGATCAAGGCCAAGTACATCTTTGATCGCCACCGCGGCGTTACCCTCACCAGCATCATGGTGATGGAAGGCGATCACAAGGCCGAATTTGCCTTCTAACCCAATCATTTCCGCATTTCAGGAATTTAATCATGCTTCGCCCCCTCACCCTCGCCCTGTGCCTCGGCGCAGTGGCCACGCCCGTCCTTGCCGAATCCTTTCTGGAACGGATGGCGCGGCAGGCGGCTGAAAAGATGGCGCAGAAAGCCGCCGACACCGTCATGAGCGGCGGCGGCTCATCGTCTGAAGGCGGGACCAAGAACCGGGAAACTTCGGATGATCCGCAGGCCGGCCAGGTCCTTAAGCCCAAGCCCCGCGCTACGAACACGGCCGCTCCCCCTTCGCCGGCGCCGGCAGCCGCACCGGCCATCAAGGCCAAGAAAGCCCCGCCGCCCGGCGTCTATCCCGGCACCATCAACGTTGGCGCCGATATCAAGGCAAAGAAGGACGCTTTCGACGAATTCGGCAAGGTGCGCTGCAGCGACTGCGAGGGCGGCTACAGCTACGACAGCTGGACGCAGATCTTCTTCAACGGCGAACTGGCCGGCGAATATAACGGCTGGGCGAAGAAGCTCGGCAACCTGCGGGTCGGCGAGCGCCTGACCTGGAAGGGCAAGGCGTCGAACGGCACTCTGACCGTGGTCAGCGACAGTCCCGTCGAAGGCTTCCGCTGCAAACACCTCACCTATCGCCTCGATAAGCCGAATGCCAGTGGCGAACGCCCCGGCCTCGTCTGCTGGGGCAAGCTCAACGAATATTCCAGCAATGACAGCTGGGTCATCGTCTACTGATTGAAAGTTCCGGAAATGAAGAAATATTTGATTTGTGCCGGACTGGCGCTGGCCCTGGCCGCGCCACTAATTTCCTCCGCCCCAATGGCTGCGGCGGAAGCTGTGCGCTGGGCGCCGCGTCCCGAAGACCGGGCCAACAAAAGCCTGATGGCCAGCTATTTCGAAGACGATTGGACGACGCCGCTGGGCAAGCTGACGATCAAACGCACCGCTGGGGCAGGTGTCGATCATTGGATCGGCCATATCTATCGCGACGGCACGGACGAGCCGGCCTATGTGTTCGAGGACCTGGTGCCGAGCGAAGACGCCTCGGGCCTGACCGGCACCTGGCGCGAAGCCGCCTCAACACAGAAGCGCAATATCCGCCTGGTGCTGAACTTCAGCGATGGCGACAAGTTCGCTGCCGGATCGGAAGGCTATATCGGCGGTCTGGTGGAACTCACCGGCACGCGCGGCTACACGCCGCCGCGATCGAACGTCCACGGTTCCAGGCTGCTCGACGGCAACTGGTGCACCGAGGTCGGCCTGCTGCGCGTCCGCGTCGGCGGCGACAATGCCGTAGGCGGCATGTTCTCCGACGATGGCAAGGTGACTCAGTACCTGATGGACCTTAAGCCAACGGCCGACAATCGCGGTCTGGAAGGCACCTGGTATTCGACCACTGCCGGCTCCGTGCGCGAGTGGGTCAGCATGGTGCCGTCGGCGGACGGTCGCGCCATGACGGCCAGCTTCGGCGGCAGCGTCGGCCTGCACGGCAAGCGCGTCTTGAACGGCGTGCTGAAGTCGACCGAATCCCAGCCGGCGCCGAACATTTGCGTGGCGCACGCGCCTAACCCCGGGGGCGGCGGTCCCGCCCCGCAACCCCAGCCCCAGCCCCATCCCCAGCCTGAACCCCAACCCGGACCGCAGCCACAACCGCAGCCTGAGCCTAAGCCCGACACGCCCGAAGCCTACCGGTCGCTGAACAAGTTTGACGTCCGGCTCGACAAGGTGGTCGAGGCGCGCGGTTATCCGACACGGCAGGTGCATGTCTTCGTGACGATAAAGAACGCGACCACCACGCAACAATACATCACTTCCGGCTTCATGCGCGCCGTCCTGACCGACACCGACGGCGTGGGACAGGAACGCAACCAGGTCTGGCGCGCCAATGTCGAACCGGCGGCCCTGTTCAACAACACGCCGGTCGTGAAGCCCGGCGCCGAGTTGGCGATCCGCTACGTCTTCATGCCCGACTCCGGCGCGGTCCCCGCCACGCTTACGCTGAGCGAAGGCGGCAAAAGTCTCGAATTTCCCGTTACCGGCTTCTGAAAGCCCTTATCATGCTCTGCAAAGCCTTATGTTTACTGCTCGCTTCGACCAGGCTCACGGCAGCCGCGCATGCCGCCGAACCCAGCGACTGCCCGACGCGCTGGCTGGAGCTGAAGCTCTCCACGGGCAGCAGGGTCATGACGGGCCGCCGCATTGTCGAAAACATCGACAACAGCGACCCGGAAAATGGCGCCCCGTTGCGCGCCGTCATCGATTGGAAACCGACCCTAGACTGAGGACACATCATGTACATCATCATTATCTTCGCCGCGATACTGAGCGCGGCATCCGTTTACGCCGCAAGCCTGGACGGCATTACGGGCCGCTGGACACAATCGAGCAGCGGCAAGGAACTGGTCCTGCAGTCGAAGATCAAGCTGCAGCCCAATGTCTCGGGCGGCTTCGGCACCAGCCTCGGCGGCTCAGCCGGCTTTGGTTCCATGACCAAGACCACGATCGTCACTGAGGCAGTTCCCGCGCACGTCGACCGCAAGATGGAACTGACCCTGTCGGCGGACGGCGGCTTTCGCTGGACCATCGTCAGGACCGAGCCTGTCGATGCCGCCTGCACCCGAACCGTGCGCCAGGACAAGCAGGGCAAGGCCAGGCTCGCTGGCGGATCGCTGGTCTTCGACGTCGCCGGCGGCACGGAAAGTTTCGAGAAAAGCTGCGGCGGCACGGGCACAACGACACTGTCCGCAGGCCGGGAGGCCTATAAAATTACCCTCGAGGCCGGTCGAATGACCCTGGCTGACGGCGCCTCCAAATGGGTCTTCGCCCGCCGCTGAACAGACTTCAAGGCACACACAAAACCGCACCATCCGGTGCGCGCAGCGCAGAGAAAGACGCACTGGAACATCAAGGAAATCAATCGCTGCTTGGAAATTCAGACGTTACTGACACCATATTCCAATCTTGCCCACAATGCTTGATCCTTGAAATCCGCAATAACGATGTCAGCCCCAACCGCAAGAAGACCATCGGCGCGTTCGGGTAAAGACAATCCAGCTGTGTAAAGATGCGCGCGTTTTGCAGCCACGATGCCGGGGACCGAGTCTTCGAATGCCATTGCTTCCGAAGCCTGACAATTCAGGCGCGACAGGGCTTCGAGATAGGGCAACGGATCAGGCTTGGCACGCGGCAATAACTCGCCGTACACGATGGTGTCGAAGCGGCTGGTCAGGTTAAGCGCGCCCAGCATATGATCGACATTGAGCGACGGCGCATTGGTGACCAGCCCAACCTTCAGATTGCGGTCCTCGGCCCACTGCAGCAGCGCATCCAGGCCAGGCGTAGGCGCCAGCGCCGTCGCCAGCCGACGGAATTCGGCCTCCTTGGTATCGGCGAAATCGCGCTGCCGGGTCAGGGACATGTGTGGAAAATAGCGCGCGAAGATATCACCATTGGAATGGCCGGAGATATAGGTGCGGAAATCGTCGTCGGTCAGGTGCACGCCTTCGCGCGCAAACGTCTGGACCATTGCTTCAAAATGGATAGGGTCGGTGTCGCTTAGCGTGCCGTCAAGGTCGAACAGCAGGGTTTTAAGCATCGGCTTTGATCGAGATCGGCTGTCCGGACAGCCGCGCCGCGTACAGGATCGCGCCAACGCTCGGCGAGGAAAGAGGCGTGACGAGGTCGTAGGTCCGCGACAGCACGCCCAGATGGCGGCGCAGCGGCTCAAGGATCATGTCGCCGCATTTGAAAACGCCTCCCGAATAGGAGACGGGCACCGTCTCGTCCACGGCATAGTCGAGTTGCAGCCGGATGGCGTCGACAATCGCGGCCAGTTCGCGCCCTGCTTGATCGAATATGCCGCGCGCGGCGGCATCACCAGCGCCGACCGCCTGGGCGACCAGCTGCGACATGGCGGCGATCTTGTCACGTGACGGCGGCTCACGGCCAAAGACTGCGCCGCAGATGTCGAGATCGACCTTAAGGTCCATGGCGCCCATGAAGACGTCGTAGAGCGGCCCCTTGGGCAGGCGGCCGTCGCCCATGCGCGAAAAAGCGTTCAGCCCCTGTACGGCG
Source organism: uncultured Asticcacaulis sp. (assembly GCA_965650705.1). GTDB lineage: Bacteria > Pseudomonadota > Alphaproteobacteria > Caulobacterales > Caulobacteraceae > Asticcacaulis. The sequence goes on from CBFGPQ010000022.1 coordinate 19,891, forward strand.
ATCCAGTGGGCGGACCCCTCGTCCGAGAAGATTTCGCCCCAGCCGCCACCACGCGCCGACTTGCCCTTGTGTTCGCCATAGCCGATCGAACCCGTGCCGGCCACGATATTGATCCCATCCTCGCCGCCGAGAGATCCAGCCCAGCCGCAGATCATATCGTTGCCGCAGCGATAGCGGTGATGGCCCAGAACGGCTTCGGGGATGACGTCGAGAAACGCCTGAGCGTGACTGTCCTCGCCATAGGCCGGCAAACCGAAGAAGGCATAGGTTATGTCATCGGGTGTTGCGCCGACGCCGTCCAGCAAGGCGCCGACGCCTTGCGCCAGCAATTCATGCAGGCCATCGAAACCGATCTGGATATAATAGCTGGTCCCCAGCTGGTGGCTGGCGACGACGTGGCCGGTCTTGTCCGCCAGGATGAAGCCCGTCTTGGTGCCGCCGCCGTCAACGCCCAGGAAGTAGGACCGCTTCATGGCTCACCGGCCTTCCAGCGAATGGATGCGCACGCCCTGGACGACGCGGTTGACCGTACCCGAAGCATTGGGCTTGTCCGGCGTCAGGCCATGGCGCAGCGACTGATAGAAAGCAAAGATTTGCGGCGCGGCAATATAGGGGAAGAGCAGATCCGCATCGTCAGCGCCCTCAAGCCCCTTCACGCGGACCGTATCGTTGGCATTGAGGGTGACTCCGTCCTGGGCGGTGATGGCGATGACACGGGCGGCGTCATTGTCGCGGCGCAGCTCATCGAGCAGATCAGCATCGTAGCAGCGCGTATAGGCATCGTTCGAGAAAAAGACGACGACCAGGGTCTTGTTGTTGACGATGGTCTTGGGGCCATGGCGGAAGCCGAGCGGCGAGTCGAACATGGTGACCAGCGCACCGTTCGTCAATTCGAGTAGCTTCAGTCCGCTTTCGCGCGCCAAACCCTTGAAAATATGGCTACCAAGGTAGACGATGCGCTCGAAACCCTGATCCGCCGCCAGTTTCATCGCTTCCGAATAGTCAGAAATGACAGATTGCACAGCCGTGGCAATGGCGTCGATGCGCCGCTCGAAGGTCTCGATCCCCGACAGGGCTGACAGGGCCGCAAAGGTCATGCAACTGAAGCTCGACGTCATGGCGAAGCTGCGGTCGTGCGTCGCTTCGGGCAGCAGGATGGTTAGGCCGCGATCCTGCGCCGCGTAGCGCGCCAGGGCGCCGTCGTCATTGCAGGTGATGACCAGATGACAGAGCTTGCTGACAAAACGGTCGGCCAGTTCGACGGCGGCGAGGCTTTCCGGGCTGTTGCCCGAGCGGCCGAAGGAGACCAGCAGCGTAGGCGTATCTTTTTCAAAATAGAGCTGCGGGGCGCAGGCGAGATCGGTTGTGGCGATCGCTTCGACGCGGCGCTTCAGTTGGGTCGCCAGGACCGGCGCCAGGCATTCACCGATAAAGGCCGAGGTGCCGGCGCCGGTCAGGATGATGCGGGCATTGGCGGGCGCCAGGACCGGCTTCAGGAAGGCGGCGATCTCATCGCGGCGCGCCATCAGCAGGCTTTGGGTTTCACGCAGCATTTGCGGCTGCTGCGCGATCTCCCGCGCCGTCCACAGGCCGCCCTTGGCTTCTAGGGATTTGGCATCGAAGCCGAAAAGCGCTTCGTTTGTCAGGGTGTCAGGCATATGCCGGCTCCGGGGATACTACGTTCATGGGGGTACAGGCCGCCTGATAGCCGTCGAGCGTCGCGCCGATATGGGCGATGACGAGGTTGGCAGGGGTCAGCGCCAGACCGCCGCTGCGGATCGCCGCATAGGCGTCCGGCAGGTACTGGCTGATAAGTGCCAGTGGCGGTGGGTTGGCGCTAAGGTTGTCGAACATGGTGTCCTGAGCCGCGGTAATGGCCGCATCCGGCCAGTAGTAACGGATGCGATCCGACAGACTATATTGCAAATCGAAGCGCAGTTCAGGTCCTGTTGCGTGATAATATTTCGCCCAGTTGTGGGGTTCGGCGGCCATGCGGTCGACTGTGACCTGGCGGAAGTGGGATTGCTTGCCTGGCACAATCCACTCGTGTTCGATGGCGTCGAGCGCCCATAGAGCTTCGCGCAAGGCAAAGGTGACGCCCGGCCCGACCTTCAGGATGGCGAAGTGATCGTCGACCAATTCCTTCAAGGCCTTGGGCGTCTGGTAGTCGGTCGAGTGCGCTTCGAACAGGATGCCCGGCAACGCCTCGATGGCGCGACTGAGCTTGGTGGCCTTCGAGCGATTATAGTCGATGACCTTATGGTGGTCGAACTCGACGCCCGGCTGGACGACGGCGCCGACGACGCGTTGCCAGGCATCGTTCAGGCCCAGTTCGGAAAAGATGGCGCGGTGGGTTTCGATGGTCGCCAAGGCCGCTTCGGGCGTGGTGACTTCAAGCTCGGGCAGGTCTTCGGCGGCGCCACCCGGAACTGGGACTTCGGTGCCGATGACATAGACGCACTTTTCGCCGCCGACGCGGGCCTGCGTATCCTCGGCAATACGGATCAGGCGCGCGGCGCGGCGGGCAATGGTTTCTTCCGGCAGCGGCACCGGATCGTCGGCGCACGACATAGAACAGTCGGCGTGAATCTTGCGGAAACCGGCCGCGACATACTGCTCTATCAGAACGTCAGCCTTATTCATGGCGTCTTCAGCGCTGAGAGCCGTCCACGGATTAGGGCCCAGGTGGTCGCCGCCCAGAAGGATCCGCGAACGCGCAAAACCGACGCGGTCGGCAATAGCGAAAACGAACTCACGGAAGTCTTCGGGCTTCATGCCGGTATAGCCGCCGTCCTGATTGACCTGATTGCAGGTCGCTTCGATCAGCGTCACATCGAGTTGCGATTTCAGCGCGTGAACGAAAGATGCTTCGATCACCAGCGGATGCGCGGAACAAACCGAATAGATCCCGCACGGCACTCCGGCTTTGTGACGAGCCACCAGATCGAGCATGGCCTTCATAACACGAGGCTCCCTTAATAAGTGCGTGTTTATGAAATGAGTCTTAGCGCAACATTACACCCTGCGCAATCAAAACAATGAAAACGAAACATATAAAATTTCGGTCGGTTGGAAATGAAATCACATCCGGATGCGGTTTCCTTGCGTATCCGAACGTGAGCGAAAGGAAGAAGAAGGATCAGGCGGCCAGGACCAGCACTGCTCGAAGGGGCAGATCGAGCTTTGGTTTAATTCCGGAAATCCCCCTTCCGTCCGCTTCGCGTCCACCTTCCCCGTGAACGGGGAAGGAAAAAGTAAGAGGCAAGGCAGGTTCCTTCCCCGTTTACGGGGAAGGTGGCATTGCGGAGCAAATGACGGAAGGGGGACTGCCGTTGCGACATTATGATCTAAGCCGCCAGAGCCAGCAGGGCCGAGGCGATAAAAGCCAGGATCAGGCCAGCGATTTTCAACTCTCCCGGCACGACATTGGCAACAATGAGCGAAATCACCGCGGTGACCAGCGGCCCACCGGCATTGGTCATTGGCGCCACCACGATTGCCTTGCCGTAGCGAAAGGCATAGACGAGACTGAGCGCACCGACAGCATTCAAAATCTGGATGCCGGCCGCCAGCCACGGCCCGTCCAGCCCCCAGTTCACCGGCTTGGAAAAATCGGTCATCATCCATGCCGCCGGCACCAGGAGCAGACCGCCGACCATCATATAGAAAAAGATACTTTCGGCACTCATGCTGTTATTGGCCAGTTTCATGAAATAGGCCTGGATGCCCCAGCACGCCATGATGATCAGGGCCAGCGGGAACCAGCTGCCGCCAGCGGTCAGCGACGAGAAACCGGCCTCGAGCGAAAAGTCGAACATCGGCAGGGCAATCAGCGCCAGGATAACGCCGATGACACCCATCCAGGTCGTCCGTTCACGCAGGAAAACGAAAGACATCAGAATGGTCACCAGCGGCGACAGCGAAATCACCGGAAAGATGAGATAGGCCGGCCCGGTCGTCACCGTATAAAACAGCACCATCTGCCCGCCGGCGCCCAGCAGGCCGATGGCCAGGCCGTAGACAATCGACTTCCAGTCGCGATCGAGCTTCCATCCCGCCCTGGCCAGCACGAACACCGCCGGCAGGATCATGGTCAGCGCCCACACACAGTAGACGAGCGTTTCCGGAAAGCCGCGCTGGGCGGAGAGACCAGTAAAGGCGCCCCAGACGCCCCATAGCACGACGGTGCCGAGGGCGAAGATCAGCCAGCGTTTGTCAGATTTCGGGGTGGCGGCCGGTGCGGCATCACTCATAAGATCAGGCCCTCTCGACAGGTGCTGCTTCGATCAGCAAGAAGCGTTCGAACTTCGCCGGGATACGGTTGGCTTTGGCGGTTACAGTCCCGAGATCGGCGCCATTAAAATAGTCGGTCAGCTTGTAATTGCCGGCCCTCAGCCCGCGCAGCTCCACCTGCCCGTCCCACGCCGGCCCATCCTTGGGCGTGTAAAAGGCGTAGTAAAGCTTACCGTCTTTTTCGACGGCGTGGGCTTCAGGCTTGTCAAATCCGATGTCGTAAAGCTCGCCGAGATACTGGCCCTTGGGCAGCATCTTGGCGTTGTAGATATCAGCCCACTTGCGCCACACCGCTTCACGTTCCGGTGTCAGGCGGAAGTTGGCGTCCTTGCCCCTGCCCTCGTTTGGCCAGGTGAACTTGGTCGAAATGACCGCGCCGATGCCGACGGTGGAGGCAAAATCATTGCCGCCGTCGCTCAGTTCGACGTGGTCCCCAGCATAGGCGGCGTCGCGGCCCATAAGCGCCTTCAGCGACTTTCCCTTGTGCCGGACCTGCCACGACGACAGCGGATCCGACGCTGGCACCTGGTTGGTATAGGGCAGGTTGTGGAAAGCGTAAGATGTGCCGCACGGGCAGAATTCAACGACGGCCTGCGGATTGGCGGCGCGCGCCGTGTCATAGACCATCTTCCAAAAGTCCTGGAGCTTTTCGACCGACTCTTCCGGGCGGGCGTGGTTGTGGGCGGGATTGTAGCACGGCGCTACGCCATTCATGTGCTGGCCATCGAGCTTGAGGCCCTCATAGCCCCACTCATGGATGATCTTGTGGACCAGCTTTTGCGTATAGTCGCGTGTCGGCTGATAGGCCGGGCACAGGTAGAAAGCGTTCCACCAGGTCACGTTCTGCACGGCGCCATTGGCATCGAGCAGCAGCATGTCGGTGTGATCGTGCAGCAGGTCGGAGCCCGGATCAACCGCCAGCGGAGCCAGCCACAATTTCGGTTTCAGGCCAGCGGCGCGGATCGCCTTGACGAAAGCGATCATCTCGGCCTCGGTACGGAACTTGCGCGGATCGAGGTTCCAGTCGCCTTCATTGGTTTGCCAGCCGTCGTCGAGCACGGCCCACTTGAAGCCCAATTCCTTCACCTTGGCGTAGGTTCCCTCCACCTCGGCGACGTTGAAGTTGCGGTCATACCCCCAGGCGCACCAGATGGCTTCGTAAGATCCTTCGGGCGCCTTAGGGGCCGCTAGGCCGCGCTCCGCCATGACGCGGCGATAGGCATCGAGCGTGGCGTAATAGTCGCGCACGTGAATGGTGACGAAGGTGTCGAGCGTCTCAAAGCTTTCGCCGGCTTTAAGTGCAATGGCGCGCTCTTCCGCAATGGCGATCGAAGCACCAACCGGTGTTGCCAGCAGCGGCAGGGAAATCAGCTTCGGCGTCAGTTCGATGTGGCCGGTGGCTATCCCGGCGTCCGGACGCCAGACGTCGACGACCGGTGTGCCCGAGCCATAGTCGGAAGCATTCATCCCCATGAAGTTCGGCTGGTCGAAACCGTCCTTGACCGGCTGGACCCAGTCGCGGCGATCGGGGTGGGTCGAGCCGGACCACGACCAGAATCCTACGCCGGAAGCTTTGAGGGTATGGCCGTTGCCGCGCCACGACGCGATGTCGAGCGCCGTCTGACCGGAATTGCGGTAGGCAGTCTTGACCAGGGCAAATCCCGGGTAGTTTTCATAGAAGGACAGGGTGACGGTCTTCTCCAGACCTTCGGCCGAGCGGCCGCGCACGATGAACTGCGTACCCTTGCCGTGACGGTTGCTGAGCTTGACCCTCGACTGTCCGGCCAGGGCAAAGGCGTCGATCGTCCGGCCGTCCTTGAGCGTCACCGTGTCGGACGGCCCGAAATCGGTCAGGGCCAAGCCGTCGGCCTTGCGTACCAGTCGGCTGTAAAGGCGGCTGTCATATTCCACCGCCAGCGTGGCGTCGGCAGCGGTGGCAAGGCCCACCTCGGCACTGAAGGTACGGCCGGCGCCAACGAGGCCCGAGGCGATGGCCGTGCCGGCGAACAGGCTTAACAATTGCCGGCGGTTCGTGAGCGGTCGTGCAATCATGGAACTCCCCTTCCCGGCCGCGGCGGCAGCCGGTCTGTAGCTTTGCACCAATCATGCACAGCTATAGAGATTACGCAAACAAAAACGAACGAACCGAAATTAAAAGTTTCGTTTTGTTGTCTTGAAGACGATACCTTTCGCAGGCTGCCTGAGGAGTTCCCCGTTCCGTCATTTGCTCCGCAAATGCCCGTGGCTTGTGAAAGCTATACTTTCGCTGGCGCCAAACCCGCGTGAACGGGGAAGGAGGGGGAGTTCAGATACTCAAACCTATTTTCCTATTTCCTTCCTTTTAAGGGGAAGGTGGCAGCAAGCGTATGCGATGCTGACGGAAAGGGGGACCTTTGGGTCAGGCCAAACGCAGTTCGAATCCAAGGCGGCCCGAAGCCTCGCGCACCACGTCTGGTACATCACCGTCGGTGATCAGGATATCGACTTCCGACACATCGATAATACGATGCAGGCAGACCTTGCCGAACTTCGACGAGTCGGTAATCGCGATAACCTGACGCGCACTTTCGACCATCTTGCGGTTCAGCAGCGCCTCAGGTTCGTGATGGGTGGTGATCCCCCGTTCGACGTCAAAACCGTCGACGCCCAGGAACAGCTTGTCAAAGACGAGTTCTTCCAGCGCCGCCACGGTTTGCGCGCCGTAAAAGGCCATGTTCTTGCGGCGCAGCTCGCCGCCCAGCATGACTACCTTGATCTTGCGTTTTTGCGTCAGGGCCGCCAGCACGTCGAAATCATTGGTCACGACGGTGATGTCCTCTTCGTCCGGCAGAAAGCGCGCGATCTGCAGCGCCGTGGTGCCGGAATCGAGAATGACCGAGTCGCCCGGACGGATCAGGGATGCCGCCAGCCGGCCGATGCGCTCCTTCTCTTCGGTATGACTGACGCGCTTGGCTTCGATCGGCGGCTCGGCGCTGACATTTACGACTTCGGAAGAGATGGCGCCGCCATAGGCGCGCGTGGCAATGCCGTGCTCTTCGAGGTAGTGCAGGTCCTTGCGAATGGTCTGCATCGACACGCTGAACTGCTCGGACAGGGCGACGACCTGCACGCTGCCACGCGACTTCAGCATCGCCGTAATCTGACGGCGGCGCTTGCTGGTATCGCGCATGATTTTTTCAGAGCCTTCGGCCATAGCCACCTTCCTCGAACCGCCTGCACCGCCGGATAGTTTGCTTATCCGATAGTTCGCATGACTTTTCAACGCCGCGCGTTTAGCCGTCACTACGTCATTCCCATATACAATATACCACATAACGAAAGATAAATTGTACTTATTCCGCCTTTGATGGACGCCGCTGACAATGCTGGATGAATGTATCGTGGGCCGGCAGCGATGCCGCCGTGGTGGCGACCAAATTGCCAATCTGAGTCATGTGGTGCGAAAGCTCGGCCTCCGTCATCATGTCGGCCACCGGATGCCAGCTTTCCGGCCGCAGCCCTTGGCCAGTCAGGACAGCGAACCAGCTGTTTTCGCGGAACAGCTCATGCGGCGGCTCGACATAGTTGCCGGTGCGCTTGAAGATATCGAGGCGGGCCCGCAGGCTGTCCGGGATATCCATATGCCTGCAATACCGCCAGAACGGCGTGTCCTCGCGATCGGTCAGCTTGTAATGCGCGATCAGGAAGTCGCGCACGGCCGTGTATTCCCCCAGCATGACGCGGTTGAAGTGATCCTCGATGTCCGGATCGAAACCGTCCTTTGGGAAGTAGCTCATCAGCTTCGACAGCGCCGACTGGACCAGGTGGATCGAGGTCGATTCCAGCGGCTCCAGGAAGCCTGACGCCAAACCCAGGGCCACCACATTCTTGTCCCACATCTTGCGGCGATGGCCGGTGACGAAGCTGAGCTTGCGCGGTTCGGCCAAAGCCTTGCCATCGAGCCGCGACATGAGGGCTTCGCGCGCTGCGTCTTCACCGATAAAGTCGCTTGAAAACACATAGCCATTGCCGGTGCGATGCTGCAAGGGAATGCGCCACTGCCAGCCCGCTTCCTGCGCGGTGGCACGGGTATAGGGGATCGGCGGCTCGACGCGTTCGCATGGCACAGCGAGTGCACGATTACACGGCAGCCACTTCGACCAATCCCCATAGCCGCACTTCAGGGTCTGCTCGATCAGAACGCCGCGAAAGCCCGAACAGTCAATAAAGAAGTCGCCTTCGATACGCCGCCCGTCGTTCAGGTCGAGTGCAGTGATGAAGCCATTCTCGCTGTCCTGATGGACCTGTGTGACAGTGCCTTCATGGCGGACGACGCCGCGCGCCCGGCTGTAGCGGCTGAGGAAGGCCGCATAGAGTGCTGCGTCGAAGTGATAGGCGTGGTTGAGCGATGGCCTGGACGGATCGTTGTTGGCCAGAACCCCGAATTTTCCGGCCTTGGCCGCGACGGTTTCGAGATTGAAGCGGCCGGGCTCCCATGTGCCCGTCAGACGCGCATGGCGCAGGAACCAGTGAATGAAGCTGACCCCGCCCATGTCCGCGCCATAGGTCCCGAACGGGTGCAGATAGGCATCGCCGACCTGGCCCCAGTTGACGAATTCGATGCCCAGCTTGAACGTCGCCTCGGTCTCGCGCACCATGTCGGCGGCAGAGATGCCGAGTATCTTGTTGAACATGTTGATCATCGGGATGGTGGCTTCGCCGACGCCGACTGTGCCGATTTCCGGCGACTCGATCAGTTCGATCGTGTGGTCTTTCGTGCCGAGCATGCGTGAGATGCAGGCAGCAGCCATCCATCCGGCTGTTCCGCCGCCGAGAATTACAACTCTGCGCACCGCCATAACCGGAACTCCAAAAGAAAATGGGCGGACCGTCTTCTCCGGGAAGCGAAGACGGCCCGCCCTCAGTCAGGCTTCTAGGGAGGGAAGCCAGGGAAAGCTCTGAACGACTAATACTTGAAGCGCACGCCGACCTGAATGCGCTTATCATATTCGAACCAGCCGGCCGGCATGAACTTGGCTTCGGTATTGGGCGCCAGGTCCGTGGGACCGGCGACCTGCTGACGGATGCGCACCTCGGTCCCGAGCAGATTGCTGCCCTGGATGTTCAGTTCAATATTGTCCGTTAACGCGTAGCGGAAGGATGCGTCGAGGAAACCTTCGGCATCGTTCCACACCGGGAAGCCGATGCAGCAGTCATTGACCGACGAGACGTATTCCGACCGCCAGTTGTAGGCGAGACGGGCACCGACCTTGCCCTTTTCGTACATGACGATCAGATTGTAGGCATCGTCCGACAGGTTCTCCAGACGGCCGGCATTGATCATGCCTGACTGGGCCGAACGTGCCGTGGCCCCGCCACCGTCGCTGTCGATGATCAGGTTGGCGTTCTTGACACCCGAATTCTTGATGTGGGTGTAGTTTGCCTGAACGCCCAGGCCGTCGAATGGCGCCGGCAGGAAGGTGAAGTAGCGCTGATAGGCCAGCTCAAAGCCCCGGATCGAGGCGCCTTCGCCATTAATCGGTCCGGTGACGACGACATCACGTGTCACACCATTATTGGTGTACGGAATGACGAAGCTGCCGTTCTGGATATAGTCGTCGAACTTCTTGTAGAACATTGTGAAGCTCATCGAGCCAACCGTGTCGAAGTAATTCTCGACCGCTAGGTCCACCTGATCGGCCTTGACAGGCTTAAGGCGCGGATTGCCCGTGGTGCCGGTATAGCCGAATTTATAGCTGACCGGTTGACCGGCGCTGTTCAGCACCAGGTTTGGATTGCCGGCGACGATGTCTGCCTGGTCGATGAAGCTGCGGTTCAGCGTCATATAGTTGCGCAGCAGGCCGATGTCGGGCTTGGAAATAGCCTTGGACGCGGCCAGACGGACGAACCATTCGTCGCTGAGGCCAACGCGGACGTTGAAGCTTGGCAGGACATTCTTGTGCGTCGTCGTAACGTTCGACACCGCACTCCCGCCATTTGAGAAGGCCTGGTCGTCCGTGGACGCCGCAGCCAGGCAGCCTGGCGAAATGGCATATTGGTTCGGACCCAGTGCCGCGATCTGTTCCGGCGTCAACGGCGTACAGACGAGCTGACCGGCGGTGAACGGCGTGGCGAAGTTGACCGCGCCCAGGCTTTCGACCGTCGTGTTGACGAAGCGGACACCGGCATTACCCGAGACGTTGAAATCCCCTATCATGGCACCGGGGCCGCCGAACTTCAGCATGACATAGGCTGAGTCGGTCTTTTCGCGGACCTGGAGGCGTTCGCCGGCGGTGAAGCAGCTGTCGGCCACTTCGTTCGGGCGTTCGCAGATCGGGTTCCAGCCCGACGATGCCGTGCCGCCCTCGTCGGTCTGGCCACTGATGGCGAAGCGCTTGGCCAGCTCTTCGGGGTTCGAGATGATGTCATGCGACATGAAGACGAACTGGTTGTGGCTCAGTTGGTCGCCGCCAAACAGGTCGCCGCCGAATTCCCGTGTCTCGTAATAGCCAGGCTCATACCCCTGGAACTTGACTGAACCGTCGGGATTGAGGGTGCGGCCCGAGTCGAGGAACCACGAGTCGGCCGGGTTGACGCCCCAGTCCGATGCGATGCTGGCCCAGTTATAGGACGACCACAGGTGGGTCTGCTTGCGATCCGCCAAACGGACGCCGGCGCGTAAAGAGTCCAGCCAGGTGCCTTCGAACTCGTAGGCCATATCGGCGCGAATCGCCTTCAGCTCGCCTTCACTATCGGTGATGTGGTCCATCGCCGATTCCGGCGAATAGTTGCGCGCATCCGACATCGGATCGGTGCCGATAACGTTATATCCCGACGGCTTCAGGAAGCTGAGCGACGGGTACTTGCCGGTCAGGTCGAGACCGAGGTCGGCATAGGTCGTGAACTCGAAAGTGATGTCGTAATTGTAGGTCGTCGCCTTGACCATCTGGGCGTCGAAGTTGAAGCGCAGCTTGTCGGTCGCATCCCAGACGAAGTTGAACGAAACGTCGTCGATCTTGCGCGTTTCGTTCGAATAACGCGTCGCCGTGTTGACGATGGGCGCGCCGCGGCAGGCCTGGTTGGCATGGCTGACGTCGGACTTGATGCAGGGCTGGATGACCGGCAGGGCCACGCCGAACTGGTCGTAAGTGCCGTATTGGTCGGTCGAGCCCGGAACATAGGACGTGCCGGTCGACCAGTCGATCGAACCGTAGCCCCAGTCGCCCTTGGAGCGGGTGATGACGCCGTTCTGGAACAGGCCGTCGGAGCCGAATGTATAGGGCACGCCGCCGCCGGCTTCGTTGAAACCAAGGCCAGGCGCGTCGGGCGGAGCAATCTGCGACGGATCGTTCCACACCGTCGAGTGCGTCGTCGAGGCCGGATCGACCCAGAACCAGTAGCTGATCAGCTGATCTTCGTTCCAAGTGTTTTCGTACTCCGTACTGTTATATTGCAGCGTCGCCCGCATGGTGCGGTCGTTGTTCTGCCACTGCGCCGCCAGGGATACGCCCTGGCGTGTACGCTCATAGTCGGTCTTGTTAAAGGCGATGCCCGAAGGAATATAGTTGGTCTCGGCCGTATAGGTGCCGGGCGCGAACACTACCATGCGCGGGATGGTCACGGCGTGGCTGGTCGTGTCAGTCTTGGAATAGGCGCCGTTCAGCAGCAGTCCGAATTCACCGATTTCGGTCGCCCAGCGATCGGAATAGAGCGCCGACAGGCTGGGGGTGATCGACTCGCTGAAATTACCATAGTTGGCCTCAGCCGACGCGGCTAGGACGCGGCCCTTGCTGTCGAACGGCGTGCGGGTGCGCAGGTTGACCGAACCGGCGATGCCGCCTTCGATCATTTCGGCCGTCATATTCTTATAGGTGTCGACGCCCGCCATCATTTCCGGCGGCACGTCCGACCACGACAGGCCATAGCCCGAGGTGGCGCTGAAGGTATCACGGCCGTTAAACTCCGAACGGACCTGCGGCAGGCCGCGAATGATGACGCCCGACGGCTCGGCCGAGTAGTGCATCACGTCGTCCTTGGCGGCGGAACGGATGACCGAAACGCCCGGCACGCGCTGCAACGCCTCGGCGACCGATTTATCCGGGAAGGCGCCGATATCGGTCGCGGTGATCGAATCGACGACCGTGTCGGAATTCTTCTTGATGTCCTGTGCAGTCTTCAGCGCTTTGCGCGTGCCGACGACGACCACGTCGGTCTGCTCATCTTCCGCCGCGGCCGTGTCTTGTGCAAACGCTGCCTGCGCCAGTAGTCCCGTTGTCGCCATAACCAACGCAACAACCGAAACGCCCGCTGTCTTAGATATCCTCATCTCCGTCGCCCTTTTTCGTTGAAAGGTTATATCTGCGGCTCGCATTTTCGTCATCCGAAAACAAACGAAGCTAACATTGCATTTCGATTTATATCGCAAAAAAATTTCGTCCAGAGCCAAGTTGCGATCTAACGCACAATCGCAATATACCGCAACATAAAAGACACATATATATCATACAAATTACATGTGCCCGCAGTCCAGAATGCCGTGGAAATCCCATGACACCGATGGTCAAGCAAGCATATTGAGCAATTTTTCAATTGATTTCATTGTGTTTTTTGGCAACTCGGCATGTCTTAAGCTTCATGCATTGCCAGTTTTAACGAAGTTTCAGGCGAACAGCGTGTAGGACTGAACGGCTATGACACGTTTCGAAGCCTGCATACACGCTTGAAAGGCAAATAAAACGAAATTTTTATCGCCATGGCCGGCGAGGTCTCGTATAAGGGACGCAGGAGTTATAATCATACAATTAGGAAGGGATCCCCATGAAGCTTCGCACTCTCGCAATAGGCATCCTGCTCGTTATCCCTGCGCACAGCTTCGCGGCAGACACGGTCGCGCTGGCCCCCGCTGGCAAGTGGACGGCGCCCATGATCGGCAACGCGCCAACGCCGCCAATGGGCTGGAGTTCGTGGAACGCGTTCCGTACCGAGGTCGACGAAGACAAGGTAATGGGCGCAGCGCAGAAACTGGTCGATAGCGGCCTGGCCAAGCTCGGCTATCGCTACGTTAATATCGACGACGGCTGGTGGCTGAAACGCCGAAAGACCGATGGCCGCATGATTATTCGCACACAGATCTTCCCCTCGGCCAAGGCGAAGGGCAAGGGCGAGACCAGCTTCCGGCCGTTTACCGATCGCCTGCATAAGATGGGGCTTAAGGCCGGCATCTATTCCGACGCCGGCTATAATGCCTGTTCCCAGGCTTACGACCTCCATTCTCCCAACCTGCCCGAAGGCGACACCGC
>CBFGPQ010000023.1:0-33259 GCA_965650705.1 uncultured Asticcacaulis sp.
CCGCCAGCCCGTCCAGTTCCAAGCCGCCGCGCGCGCCGGAGCGTCCGTGGTTTTCGTCGGGCCCGACGTCGAAGCGCCCGGGCTGGAGCCCTCAGGCACTGGCGAATGCGCCGGTCGGACGGTCGAATCGCTCCAAGGCGACGGTGGGGCGGCTGAACCAGGCGCTGGAACTGACGCGGTCGATCCTTCAGATCCCCGATGACTATCAGGTGCTGATGACGCCCGGCTCAGACACCGGCGCCTTCGAAGCCGCCATGTGGAACCTTCTGGGACCGCGAAAGGTGCAATTGTTGAGCTATGAGAGCTTTGGCCAGTTATGGGCCGATGACGCCGTCAACCACCTCAAGCTCGATGCCGAAGTGCTGTCAGCGGCCTATGGTCAGTTGCCCGACCTGACGAAGATCAGCCCGGAAGCCGACATTGTCTTTCCGTGGAACGGCACGACGTCGGGCGTGCGCGTGCCGGATGCATCCTTTATCCCGGACAATCATCAAGGCCTGGTTCTGTGCGATGCGACCTCGGCCGCCTTCTGTATGGAACTGCCGTGGGCAAAGCTTGATGTCGCCACCTTCTCCTTCCAGAAGGCGCTGGGTGGCGAAGCCGGCATCGGTGTGCTGGTCCTGTCGCCCAAGGCCGTCGAGCGGCTAAACACCTTCGACAGCGGCCGGCCGATCCCGAAGGTGCTGCGCCTGAAGGCCAAGGGCAGCGCCGACATGAAGATCCTGGGCGGCGATGCCATCAACACCTTCTCCTTCCTGGTCATCGAGGACTATCTCGACGCCCTGCGCTGGGCCATCAATGAAGGCGGCCTCGAGGCGCTTATCCGCCGCTGCGACCGCAATGCCGAGGTGCTTGCGCGTTGGGTCGAGACGACGCCGTGGATCGACTTCGTCGCTGAAATAGCCGAGACGCGCTCGACCACCTCGGTCTGCCTGAAGTTCGTAGCGCCCGAGATCGTCGCGCGCCCGGCCGAGGACCAAGCGAAGCTGGCGGCCAGGATCGGCGCCCTGCTTGAAGCGGAGGGCGTCGCCTATGACGTGGTCGGTTATCGCAATGCGCCGCCGGGCCTGCGCGTCTGGTGCGGCTGCACGGTCGAGGTCGACGACATCGAAGCCCTGACGCCGTGGCTGGAGTGGGCCTATGCCGAGGCAATGGCGGCCTTGGTAACGGCGTAAAGCCCAAAGGAAGCCGCGCGGTAATTTGTTTCACCTTGATGACACTTAAGGGGTTACAAGCCGCGATTCCTGCTCTATAGGGTGCCACCGTTTGTGGTCCGCGCCATTTGCGCCAGTGACCGAGTACGGAGAATTCTCTTGGCAAATGTGACCGTGATCGGCGCCCAATGGGGCGACGAAGGCAAGGGCAAGCTTGTTGACTGGCTGTCCAATCGCGCCGATGTCGTCGTGCGTTTCCAGGGCGGTCATAATGCCGGTCATACCTTGGTCGTCGATGGCAAGGTCTATAAGCTGAGCCTGCTGCCTTCGGGCGTGGTCCAGGGCAAGTTGTCGATCGTCGGCAATGGCGTTGTCATCGATCCATGGGCGCTCTTCGACGAAATCGCCCGCGTGGAGGCGCAAGGTCTGAAGATCACGCCCGATCTGCTGGTCATCGCCGACAATGCCTGCCTGATCCTGCCCATCCACTCGGAACTCGATATCGCGCGCGAAAACGCGGCGGGCGCCAGCAAGATCGGCACAACCGGCCGCGGCATCGGCCCGGCCTACGAAGACAAGGTCGGCCGCCGCGCCATCCGCGTCGCCGACCTGGAAGATCTCGATGCGCTGGAAGGCAAGATCGACCGTATGTTGACCCACCACAACGCCCTGCGTAAGGGGCTGGGGCTGCTGGACGTCGATGTCGCTGCCCTGGTCGCGAAGCTGAAAGAAATGGCGCCGCGCCTGCTGCCCTTCATCAAGCCGGTCTGGTACGTGCTCGACAAGGCCAAGTCGGAAGGCAAGCGCATTCTGTTCGAAGGGGCGCAAGGCGCGCTGCTTGACATCGACCACGGCACCTATCCATTTGTCACCTCGTCCAACACCGTGGCGGGTCAGGCGGCGGCCGGTTCCGGTATGGGCCCCAAGAGCGTGGGCTACGTGCTGGGCATCCTCAAAGCCTATACGACGCGCGTCGGCTCCGGGCCCTTCCCGACCGAGCTGTTCGATGACATCGGCCAGGGCATCGCCACGCGCGGCCATGAGTTTGGCACCGTCACAGGCCGCGCCCGCCGCGTCGGCTGGCTGGACGCCGTGCTGGCGCGCCAGTCGATCGCCATCAACGGCATCGACGGCATCGCGCTGACCAAGCTCGACATCCTCGACGGCATAGAGACGATCAAGGTCTGCGTCGGCTACAAGGTCGGCGACAAGGTGCTGGATTATCTGCCCGCCGGCTTCAAGGCGCAGCAAGGTATCGAGCCGGTTTACGAGGAGATGGAGGGCTGGAGCGAGAGCACGCAGGGCGCGCGCTCGTGGAAGGACCTGCCGGGCAATGCGGTGAAATATGTCCGCCGCATCGAGGAACTGATCGGCGCGCCGGTCGCTCTGTTGTCGACGTCACCTGAGCGAGACGACACCATTCTCATGCGAGACCCGTTCCAAGACTGACGGTGGAGTGGTGGCGTCCGGAAAGCAAAGACTTGCGAGACGACACCATTCTCATGCGGGACCCATTCCAGGACTGGCGGCGGAGTGGCTTGCCTGTGTGCGTTGTAATGGGAAACCTTTGCAACGCATGGATTTGACGGCGTGCAAAGCCGTTATTAACCACGCCTGATCACGCTATTTTTATCAAACTCTGCCATGCTGAACGATTGAAAGAGTCCAGTTGCCAGAGTCATCCATGATTAATCTTGATCCCCGCTTGCAAGCCAAGCTGCGCAACAGCCTGAAGCGTGTCCTGATTATTGAGGGAAACCAGGCCTATGCCCGCATGCTGGCGGACATGCTGAGAGTGCTGGGCGCCGACAACATCGTTGTGGAAACGGACGACCGCCGTGCTCTGAACCTGTGCCGCAACCTCGACCCGCAATTGATTCTGACCGAATACCGCGCTCAGAGCGTTGACGGCATCGACTTCTGCAAATCCCTGCGCCGCAGCGACTTGAACTGCAAAGCCGTGCCGGTGATTATGCTCAAGGCGAACCTGACGCCGGCTGAACTGGGGGAAGCCAAGAATGCCGGCATCCACGAAATGCTGGCCAAGCCGTTCGCCTGGCAGGATCTGACCAAGCGCCTGCAGAACGTCCTGTTCAAGCCGCGCGAATGGATCGCGGTGGAAACCTATGTTGGCCCCGACCGACGCAGCTTCAATGCCGGCGAGTACAAGGGCAAGAAGAAGCGCAAGAACGAAGGCGATCAGCGCATTGCCGTTGAGGAGGCCGTTCGCTTGCTGAAGGCTTCGCTCGAGGGCTTCGAGAGCGACGCGCAGGGAACTTTGCAGACCATCATGACCCAGATGTCGGTCATTGTTCCGGCGTGCAAGGTCATTAAGGATCCGCGTTTTCTCAACGCTGTCTCGGCAGTCATCCAGGATATTCGCGCCAAGGCGGTGTCGAAGGAGTCCCTGGCGCCGCGCGTGGCGGAAATGATGGCCTGTCTTGGTCTGGGCGCACAGGCGGCGGTCGTGCCAGACCCCATGGCGGATGGTCAGGCGGCATAAAAGAGCCGGCCCACCAGGGACCGGCTCTTTTGTCATCCAATTTGCGCTGTATCAGGCCGGGGTCATCGCCGCATTGGCATTGACCATCGCCTTCTGCAGCTTCTCGAAGGCGCGGACCTCGATCTGACGGACGCGTTCACGCGACACGCCAAAGCGCTCGGCCAGGTCTTCCAGGGTCGTCGGATTGTCCTTCAGGCGACGCTCAGTCAGGATTTCGCGCTCACGGGCGTTCAACTCGCCCATGGCCGCCTGCAGCAGTTCCATGCGGATATCATGCTCTTCGGCGTCGGCCAGCACGGTTTCCTGAGACTGCTGCTTGTCGTCGACCAGCCAGTCCTGCCATTCCGCTTCGCCCTCTGATGCGCGTAGCGGCGCGTTCAGCGACGAGTCGGGCGACGACATACGGCGGTTCATATTGACGACGTCCTGTTCGGACACGCCCAGCTTGGTGGCGATCTGCTCGACCTGGTCGTGGCGCAGGTCGCCTTCTTCCAGGGCCGAAATTTCAGACTTCACCTTGCGCAGGTTGAAGAACAGCTTCTTTTGCGCGGCGGTCGTGCCCATCTTGACCAGCGACCAGGACCGCAGGACGTATTCCTGGATCGAGGCCTTGATCCACCACATGGCATAGGTCGCCAGGCGGAAGCCGCGGTCCGGATCGAACTTCTTGACCGCTTGCATCAGGCCGACATTGCCTTCTGATATCACTTCGCCGACCGGCAGGCCATAGCCGCGATAACCCATGGCGATCTTGGCGACCAGACGCAGGTGAGACGTCACCAGCCTGTGTGCGGCCTTGGGGTCCTGATGTTCCTGCCAGCGTTTGGCCAGCATGAATTCCTCGTCCTTGGCGAGCATGGGAAACTTGCGGATTTCCGACAGATAGCGGTTCAGGCCGCCGTCCGGCGACGGGGCCGGCATGGCCGAAGACGAAAGGTTGCTTACAGCTAAAGAAGTGCTCATCTGCGTTTCGCTTTCTTGTCGGGATTCCGCTTCGCCCTGCCCGGGGCGATCGGAAAAAGGAGACGTGTCGGTCATGAGCAGGTGCCTTCGACTGCGAGGGGGAGCGCAGGAGGCGACCATGCTCATGGCCGGCAACAGCACTCGATGTGGGTACGCGTTTCAAAAATAAAAGAGGGATAAACGCGGATTTTGTGCGAATCCGCATTTTTTTTGCGAAGTCGCATGAAATGCGGTTCGTCCGTAAGGGCGCCTATTGTGCCTGTTACGCATAAAGCCTTGCAACAGACGCGGGATCACAGTTAAGTGAGTGCGGCGCACAATAATGTCGGCGAAAGCGGGCGGCTTTGGCATTGCCCGTTTATATCTCAGAAGTCTGTCCGCAATATGTCGACAAGCGTCTGCATGTCCTCCGGCAAGGCGGCCTTGAATTTCAACTTCTCACCGGTAACGGGATGCACGAAACCCAGGACGGCGGCGTGCAGGGCCTGGCGGTCGAAGCCGATGTCGGTGAGCAGGGCCTGGATGTCGCGTGAAGGCGCGCCTGAGCCATAGACGGGGTCGCCCAGGCAAGGGCAGCCGATATGCGCCATGTGGACGCGGATCTGGTGCGTACGACCGGTTTCCAGGCGGCACCTGATCAGCGAAGCTACAGGTTTGCCGTGGCCGTAGATCTCTTGAACTTCATAGTGTGTGACGGCTTCGCGGCCACCACCACCGCGTAGGACGGCCATCTTCTTGCGGTCGCCATTCGACCGGCCGATGCGCGTTGTGATCGTGTCTTCGACTTTCCGCGGCGTGCCGCGGACAACGGTACGGTATTCGCGGTCGATATCATGCTTGGCGAATAGGGCCGACAGGCCGCGATGCGCGGCGTCCGACTTGGCGGCGACCATGACACCCGACGTATCCTTGTCGAGCCGGTGGACGATACCGGGGCGCAGCACGCCGCCGATACCGGCCAGGCTATCGCCGCAGTGATGGAGCAGGGCATTGACCAGGGTGCCATCGGGTATGCCGGCGCCCGGGTGGACCGACATGCCGGCGGCCTTGTTGATGACGATAAGGTGCGCATCCTCATAGAGGATATCGAGTGGGATGTCCTGCGCCACAGGTACGGCGTCGATGGGGGCGGGGACGAAGAGGTTATAGATGCCTGGCTTGGTCTTATGCTTGCCGTCGGCGACGACCGCGTCGCCAAAGCTCAGCCGGCCTTCGGCGATCAGGGCCTGGAGCCGCGCGCGCGACAGTTCTGGAAAGTGCGCGGTCAGGACGCGGTCCAGCCGGTCGCCGGCCTCATCCGCCGCCACTTCGGCGGTCAACCATTCGCCGTTGCCTTCGGCGTCGTCGATATCGATATCGTCTTCGGGTTCATGCATCGCTGCCTGATAAGCAATAAAGCGATGAAAGCCAAGGCTAACAACTCGCAACCGATAAGTTCGCCGGAGACAACGTGCAGCCTGACAGGAGCAAAGCGGCGGCAAGGCCTGTCAGGCTGCGCGAGAGCATTACTCTGTATCCTCATTGATCAGGGCGACGCGGGTATAGCCCGATTGCTTAAGTGAATTCAGAACGCTGAGGAAGTCCTGATACGCGATATCTGCTCCGCCACGAACCAGAACGCGTTCGCTGTGTGGGTCCTGTGAGCGCAGGGCGGCGCGCAGATCGGCGTCCATCCGGGCGAGGGACGTCTTTTGACCGGCGATATAGAGCTCATCCGGCCCCATGACGGAGATGAAAACCGGGTCCTTGCCGGCCTGGCCGCCGTCCGCGCGCGGCATATCGATCTTGATCGCGGTCGAAGCCGTTGGGATCGACACCATGAAGATGATCAAGAGCACCAGCATGATATCGACGAACGGCGTGACATTGATCTCCGAGTTTTGCGTGACGGTATATCGGCTTACGCCGCCACTTCCACTGAGCCTTGCGCCCATTGGGTGTTTCCTTTCCTGATAAGGGCTGCCGCGTCGGGTGCGGCAAAGGCAGCATGACACCGTTATTAGCTTTGCGCAATTGAGCGCATCAAATCTATTGACATGTATGTCAAAAGTGATATCACTTTGATATAATTTTCGGAGGGCAAAATGACTGAAGATGGCAAGCCGTTGAGCGCTTTGGTGGCGCAGGGCTGGGAGATCGTCAACTATTCCAGCTCAAGCGACACGAGCGGATACATTACGCAGAACATCCTGCTCCGCCGGCAGAAACAGCACCGCATTTTGAGCATCCGCCCCAAGATGATGGGGCAGGGCTATGTGGTAAAGGAAATGGACGTTTAAGATGAGCGATGTTGCAATGAACGATAAAACCATCAACCGGACGCTGGAGACCGGGGGCGTCGGAAGTAGCGGCGGCTTCTGGCTGCTGATATTCCTTATGGCCACTGTGATGGCCGTCGCGGCGCCATTCCTGCTGGGTAAGCCAGGCGTGCTGATTACCATCCCGATGGCTATTTTTGCCCTGCTGGTGGCGTGTGGTTTCTACGCCATCCAGCCCAATCAGGCCGTCGCCGTCATTCTGTTCGGCAATTACAAGGGAACGGACCGGACGACTGGCCTGCGGTGGGTGCCGTTCTGGTATGAGCGCAAGAAGGTCTCCCTGCGCGTCCGCAATGTCACTAGCGAAGCCCTGAAGGTCAACGACCAACGCGGCAACCCGATCGAAATCGCCGCCAACGTCGTCTGGCGCGTCCAGGACACGGCGCGCGCCCTGTTCGATGTCGATGACTACGCTGCCTTCATCAATATCCAGATCGAGACGGCGCTGCGCGAAACGGCGCGGCAATACGCCTATGATCACGGTAACGAGGGCGAGCCAACCTTGCGCGATGACGCCGAAATCGTCGGCGAGCGTCTTAAGCGCGATTTGCAGGCCCGGGCCGACGTGGCCGGCATTGCCATCGATGAAACCCATTTGATGCACCTGGCCTATGCACCGGAAATTGCCGGCTCGATGCTGAAACGGCAACAGGCCGAAGCCGTCATCGCCGCCCGCCAGAAGATCGTCGCCGGTGCGGTCGGTATGGTCGAGCAGGCCCTGGAGCAGCTATCGAGCCGCGGCGTTGTCGATCTCGATGAAGAGCGTAAGGCCGCCATGGTGTCGAACCTGCTGGTCGTGCTGTGCGCCGACCGCGAGGCTCAGCCGGTCGTCAACACCGGCACGCTGTACGGCTAATGGCGTCGCCGGGCAAGAAGTCCTTCCTGCTCCGGGTGCCTCCCGAACTGATGGAGGCGGTCGAGCGACTGGCCGCCTCCGAACTGCGCTCGACCAACTCGCAACTCGAGGTGCTGATCCGCGAAGCCTTGGCCAAGCGTGGTATCAGGATGGATATCGTCAGGCGTGGGCGCGAAGATGACGAGGACTGAACCGTTAACGCGCTGATCACGAAATAATCACGTACTTGTGATTTTGCCGTGAAAATGACGTGATCTCAGCGCGACATGTCGAGGCAGGCCGATTGGGGCCTGCCTCGTCAAATGGGAGAGAGACCATGTCGCGTCGGTATTCCGTGTGTGTTGCCCTGGCTATATTGTGTGTTTCAGTAAATCTGGCGGCCTGTTCGCCAAAAGCGGCCGAGGAGGTCGCCTTACAAGAGGAGGCCGCGCCGGCGGTCGAGGCCGTTACCGATACGGCGGGACGCCCCGCCCGCGTCGACCCGGCCAGCCTGCCGCAACTGGCCTACGACTACCGGTTCGACCTGAGCGCACCTGACAAACAGCTGAACGCTATGGTGGAGGGGCATCAGGAAGCCTGTTCGGTCGCAGGCCCGGCATCTTGCCAAATACTGTCGCTCGATACAGATCGCGGCCAGGTTGGTATCGAGGAGCGTCATACGCTTGTCCTTCGCGCGACGCCGCAATGGATTGGCCTGTTCCGCAAAACCCTTGCCAACGAACTGAAGGCCATCGGAGGCAAGATCGAACGCCAGACGATCGCCACGGACGACCTCAGCCTGTCGATCATCGACCAGGAGGCGCATATCAATAATCAGGTGGCGCTGCGCGACAATCTCCAGGCGACGTTGCGCACGCACAAGGGCAAGATGTCCGAGGTCATTGACCTGAAGCAGGAACTGGCTTCGATCCAGTCCGAGATCGACGCGGCGCGCACGGCCGTCGCCACCATGAAGAAGCGCGTGGCCATGTCGAAACTGACCCTGACCTATACAACGGGAACGGCGGCGGCCTCGCGCGGCACCTTGGCGCCCCTGACGGCGGCTGTCAGCGGTATCGGTCCGAACTTCGTGTCGGTTCTGACGGTAATGATCACCGTATTCAGCTATTTGACGCCGCTGGGGCTGGTGATCGTGCCGCTCGTCTGGTGGCTGCGCCGCTTGCGCAAACACGCTAAGGCGCGGACGGCCGAGTTGACCTGACTGACAACAAAAACCCCGGCAGGATAACCTGCCGGGGTTCTGAATTCCGTAGTCCGGAGATACTTAGTCAAGATCTTCGTTGATCAGGCCGACCTTGGTGAAGCCGTTTTGCTGGAGCGTGTTCAGCACCTTCACGAAATCGCCGTATTCGATGTTCTTGTCGCCGCGGATCAGGACACGCTCTTCATAAGGCGTCGGCGATTGCAAAGCGGCCAGGACGGCGTCCGGCAGTTGTTCGAGGGCAACCTTGGTGGGGCCGACATAGATGTCTTCCGGGCCCATGACCGAAATGAAGATCGGATCCTTCTTCTTTTCCGCTGTGGGGGGCGCCTTCGCCGGCGGCAGGTCGAGCTTGATCGACACGGTCGCGGTCGGGATGGACACCATGAAGATGATGAGGAGCACGAGCATGACGTCGACGAACGGCGTCACGTTGATGTCCGAATTCTGCTGAACGGTATAACGACCGCCACCACCACCGCCGAGCTTAGCGCCCATATGTCAACTCCCTCTGAGACGCCTAAGGCCTGCGTCGGGTGCAGGCGGCGTTAAGAAATTATGCCATCGGCCATAGGGACACACAACAAATCGCATCCTTACAAAACCGTTAGGAACGATTTAGGCCAAATCCCCGCCCGTTGTAAAGGCTAAAGCCGGTGAAAAGCAGCCATAAGGGATAGAGATTAAGATATTTCAAAAAGCCGTCGTGAAACGACACCGCGCGGCAGGCGAGTTGCCGGCCGCGCGGTCGCGTCAAAGATGTGGCCGGCTCCGCTGGCCTACTTCTGCGCCAGCTTGAGGAATCGGTCCTGAAGGGCAGCGTCAGTCTTGAAGACGCCTGTAAAGCGCGTGGTGACTGTCGTGACGTGCTTGTGGTGGACGCCGCGCGTCGACATGCACTGGTGTTCGGCATCGATCAGGACGGCCACGCCCAGCGGCGCCAGCGACGTTTCGATGGCGTCGGCGATCTGCTTCGTCATCGTTTCCTGCGTCTGGAGACGCTTGGCGAAAATTTCCACGACGCGGGCGATCTTGGAGATGCCGACCACCTTGTCGGTCGGCATATAGGCGACGTACGCCTTGCCGAGGAAAGGCGCCATGTGGTGTTCGCAGTGTGATTCGACATCGATCTCGCGCAGCAGGACCATGTCGTCATATCCCTGGACATCCTCGAAGGTTCGCGACAGTTCCTTGGCCGGATCGGCCGTATAGCCCTGGAACCACTCGTCATAGGCTTCGACGACGCGCTTGGGCGTATCGAGCAGGCCTTCGCGGTCCGGATTGTCGCCCGCCCAGGCCAGAAGCGTGCGCACGGCGGCCATGGCTTCTTCCTTGCTGGGGCGGTTGGTGAAGGTGGTGATGCTCTTCGGACGCGAGCTGTTGAGCAGATTTTCTGCCGAGACCGGATCGAGGCTGTCCATATTCAATCTATAATCCCCTGAGGGCCGAGTAGCGCCGGAACGACGGTTCCGGAAATGACGCGTGGCATCCCTCATGTACTAACAGTCATGCCCCAGGCTTTTGCCGGAAGCTGACAGCATTTGCATACGCCCGTGGCGCAATTTGGATTATCGCGCGTAAACATAAACGTGGTGCAAAGACCTGACGGCGTCTATATGGGACGATACCCGGTCATTACAACCAAATTTCCAGATGAAACTGCATATTCACGACACGCTGACGCGCGAAAAGGTCGAATTCATTCCTCAGGACCCGTCGCGGGTGACCCTGTATGTCTGTGGTCCGACGGTCTATTCCTACGCCCATATCGGCAATGCGCGCCCGGTCGTCGTGTTCGACGTGCTGTTCCGTCTGCTGCGCCAGCTCTATGGCCAGGACCACGTCGTCTATGCCCGCAACATCACCGACGTTGACGACAAGATCAACAAGGCGGCGATGGAGCAGGGCGTCGAGATTGACGTCATCACCAACCGCTTTGCCGACATATATAATGAGGACATGGCGACCCTGGGTGCACTCAGGCCGACGCTGGAGCCGCGCGTCACGCGCAACATGGACGCCATCGTCAGGCAGATCAGCGACATTGTTAATAATGGCCACGCCTATGCCGCCGAAGGCCATGTCCTGTTCGACGTTGAGTCGTTCAGGGACTATGGCAAGCTGTCCAACCGTTCGCTCGATGATATGATCGCCGGCGCCCGCGTCGACGTTGCGCCGTACAAGCGAAATCCGCAGGACTTTGTCCTGTGGAAGCCGTCAAAACCGGGCGAGCCGGTTTGGGACAGCCCGTGGGGGCCTGGGCGTCCCGGCTGGCATATCGAATGCTCGGCCATGATCGCGGCCAATCTGGGCCTGCCGATCGATATCCACGGCGGCGGCCACGACCTGATCTTCCCGCACCACGAAAACGAGATCGCGCAAGGCCTGTGCGCGCAGCACAGCCATGGCCACGACGTGCAATACGCCCGCTACTGGATGCATAACGGCTTCCTGACAATGGACGCCGAGAAGATGTCCAAGAGCCTGGGTAATGTGAAGCTGGTTCACGAACTGATCAAGGAGGTACCGGGCGAGGTCATCCGTCTGGCGTTGTTATCGGCGCACTATCGCGGCCCGCTTGACTGGACCGGCGACCTGATCGGCCAGACGCGGGCGCGCCTCGACGGGCTCTACGGCGCGCTACGCAAGGTGAAGGATCTGCCGGTGGTGGACGCGAACGTGTCCGTAGCCGTACTTGAGGCCCTGTGTGACGACCTGAATACACCGCGCGCCCTGGCCGAACTGTCGAGCCTGGCGCGCGACATCGAGACCGCCGGTGACGACGCCGCGCGCACGGCGGCCAAGGCGGCGCTGCTGGCGGCCGGCCGGGTGCTGGGTTTGCTTCAGGCCGACGCCGATGCGTGGTTCAAGGCTGGCGCCGGTGACGACCTGACGGCTCAGGTTGAAGGCTTGCTTAGCGAACGCACGGCGGCGCGCGCCGCCAAGAACTGGCCCGAGGCAGACCGTATCCGCAAGGCGCTCGATGAACTGGGAGTTGAGGTGATGGATAGCCCGTCCGGCCCGACATGGAAACTGAAGGTGGGGGCGTAGATGTCTTATAAAATCGAATACCGTATCGGCGTCGCGGCGCCCGTAGACGATGTCTATGACGCCATCGCCGATATTGAAAAGTGGCCCGAGTGGAGCCCGATCCACAAGAAGGCGTCGGGCCAGTTGAGCTTTGGGGCGCCGATCGCCTTGGAAGAATATTATGAGGGCCTCGGCACGTGGGAAATCACGGGGGCATTGGCCGACTGGCAGCCGTTGTCGCATATCCATATCGTCGTCCCCAAGAAGTTTTATGAAGGCCGGCTGATCCGCTATTTCGAGATGGATGCGCTGTCCGAAGCGGGTTCGTCCTTCTCCGTCGGCGCTCTGTTCAGCGGCTTCCTGTCGGAGCGCGAAGGCCGCCGCTATAGTAAGTTCTTGAAGGTTGGCTTTGAACGTTTCGCTGAGGCCGTCAAGGCAAGGGCCGAGCAGGCCTATGCCGAGGCGCCGGTCAAGCGCCGGGCCCACCTGCCGCCGCCCGAACCCAAGAAGCCCAATCTGGGCCCGCCGCCGCGCGCGGTGGAAATGCCGCATATGTGGGGCCGCAAAAAGCAGAAGTAGTATTTCTGCCGGACGCGCCTATCTATCGACCATGATCGACGAACTTTATTCCCGCGAAATCCTGCGTCGGACGACCCAGCTCCAGCACGTCGGCCGGCTTGACGATCCGCACGGATCGGCCGACGGCGTCGCCAGGCTGTGCGGATCGACCGTACATGTCGAGGTCCGGCTCGATGGCGATGCGGTCAGCGACTTCGCCATGGAAGTCCAGGCCTGCGCACTGGGGCAGGCGGTAGCAGCTATCCTGTCCCAGCATGTCGTCGGTGCACCGGCCGCGGATGTGTTCGCGGCGCGCGATGCCCTTCGTGCCGTGCTGAAAGGGCAGGCGGTAGTCTTTCCGGAACGTTTCGCCGACCTGAACATTCTCAGCGGCGTGAAGGATTATCCGGCGCGGCACGCCTCGACCCTGCTGGCGCTGGAGGCAACCTGTGAGGCGATCAGTCGCGCAGATGCGCGATTTGTCGCCTGATCCCGGGTTTGTCCGAAGTGCGGCGATTTGGTCACGGACGTAACTGAAATAATTCCGAAACGGCAAGTGACTTGCCAAACAGTTGAATCTGCGATCTATGCTGCATGTGCGAAGCGGAGCCGTGCTTGACGCCTGCCGGCGTTTCATGATTTGAGACGCGATGGCTGCTTTGTACGAAAAGTGTGTGCGCGGGGCCCTGCGGGCCTACAAGCTGACCCTTTCGCCGTATATCGGCCAGGCATGCCGTTTCCGGCCTACCTGTTCGGAATACATGGCTGACGCGCTTATCGAACATGGCCCGCTGTCGGGGTCATGGATGGGCGTAAAGCGAATTTGCCGGTGCCGTCCCGGGGGCGGTTTCGGTTACGATCCAGTTCCGCCGAAAGACGCGGGACATAAGGGCTGAAAACGCCGTCGCGTCATCAGCCACCACTGCCTGAGCGATGAAGCCTGCGGTAAGGGCTACAGGTCGCCAATGAAAGATTATAGACTATGTCGGCTTCTGGTATGATCGACCTGACCTTTCCCGATGGCGCGGTGCGCGCCTTTGAGACAGGAACAACCGGTCGGGCGGTGGCCGAGAGTCTATCTAAGTCATTGGCGAAGAAGGCCGTCTTGATCAAGCTCGACGGCGAACTGCTCGATCTCGACCGACCGCTGGAGATGGGCGGAAAACTCGAAATCCTGACGCGCGAGGCGCCCGAGGCGCTGGAGATCATCCGTCACGACGCCGCCCACATCCTGGCCGAGGCCGTGCAGGAACTGTTCCCGGGCACGCAGGTCACTATCGGCCCGGCGATCGAGGACGGTTTCTATTACGACTTCGCCCGCGATGAGCCGTTCAGCCTGGATGACTTGCCCAAGATCGAGGCCAAGATGCGCGAGATCGTCGACCGCGACGAGAAGATCGTGCGCGAGGTCTGGGACCGCAACGATGCCATCAGGCACTTCGAAGAGATCGGCGAAAGCTACAAGGCCGAGATCATCCGCGACCTGCCGGGCACCGAAACCATCACTGTCTACCGTCACGGCGATAAATGGAAGGACTTGTGCCGCGGGCCGCACCTGCCATCGTCGAAGTTCACCGGTAAGGCGTTCAAGCTGACCAAACTGGCTGGTGCCTACTGGCGTGGCGATCACCGCAACGCCCAGCTTCAACGCATCTACGGCACCGCCTGGACGACGGAAGCCGAGCTGGAAGCCTATATCACGCGTCTGGAAGAAGCGGAGAAGCGCGACCACCGCAAGCTGGGCCGCCTGATGGACCTGTTCCACATGCAGGAAGAGGGCCGGGGAATGGTCTTCTGGCATCCCAAGGGATGGCAGCTGTGGCGCACGCTCGAAGCCTATATGCGCCGCCGTCTCGATGCCGCCGGCTACGTCGAGGTCAAGACGCCGCAGGTGCTCGATCGTTCCTTCTGGGAGAAGTCGGGACACTGGGACAAGTATCGCCCGAACATGTTCGTCTGTGAGACGGTCGAAGGCGAAACCCTGTCGCTGAAGCCGATGAACTGCCCGGGCCACGTCCAAATCTTCAATGTGGGCCTGCGTTCCTATCGCGAATTGCCGATTCGCATGGCCGAGTTCGGCGCCTGTCACCGTTATGAGCCATCGGGGTCGCTGCACGGCCTGATGCGCGTGCGCGGCTTCACACAGGACGACGCCCACATCTTCTGCCGCGAGGACCAGATCGTCGACGAGACGGCGCGCTTTGTGCGCCTGACAAAGACCATCCATGGCGACCTGGGCATGGAAACGGCGCGCATCAATCTGGCGACCCGTCCCGAGACGCGCGCCGGCAGCGACGAGTTCTGGGACAAGGCCGAAGGCATGCTGGCCGAAGCGGCGAAGCAGGCCGGCGTCGAGCCCGTCATTGCCGAAGGCGACGGCGCCTTCTACGCGCCCAAGCTGGATTTTATCGTCAAGGACGCCATCGGCCGCGAATGGACCTGCGGCACACTGCAACTCGACTATGTCCTCCCGGAACGTCTCGGCGCCGAATATGTCGCCGAAGATGGTTCGCGCCAGCGGCCGGTCATGCTTCACCGTGCTATCCTGGGGTCGTTCGAGCGCTTCATCGGCATCATGATCGAAAACTATGGCGGAAAGTTCCCGCTGTGGCTGTCGCCGGTGCAGGTTGTCGTCGCGCCGATCACGTCCGATGCCAACGATTATGCTGAAAAGGTCGCCGCGGAGTTCCGCGCACGTGGCTTGAGAGTCGAAACTGATTTGCGTAATGAGAAAATCAACTATAAGGTGCGCGAGCATTCGGTAAAGAAGGTGCCGGTGATTGCGGTCGTTGGCCGCAAGGAAGCCGAAACCGGCGAAGTGGCGCTGCGATTCCTAGGGGGAGAGGGGCAAACCACATTGAATCTTTATGAGGCGGCGGAGCGTTTACACAGCGACGCATTGCCACCGGATTTGCGTAGCGGCGCTCAGGTGCCACAGTATTCGCGTACCAAGGAGTCTGTTGCTCTAGAACCGATGGCATAGGGGGGGAGCCTTGTCATGAACCATAATCTGCCGTCATCGATCGCCGAACTGCTTGCCTCGCGTAAGCTGGACTCGGGGGAGGCGCGCGCCTTCATGTCGCACCTCGACATGACGCTTTATGACAATCCTGCCGGTGGGGTTACGGTCATCATGATCGTCTACCATACTGGCCAGATCCTGTTCGAAAGCATCGAAGCGGTCCTGAAGGACCCGCGGGTCGAACAGTTCATCATCATCGACAACGGCTCGCCTGCCGCGATGGCGGAGCGGCTGCAAGCCTTAAGCGAGACCTACGACCATATCCTGCTCGTCCAGGGACAGGGCAATATCGGATTCGCCAAGGCCGCCAACCTGGGCGCGCACCTGGCCAACCAGCCCTGGCTCGTCTTCCTTAACCCGGACGCACAGCTGCAGCCGGGCTGCATCGACAAGCTGATTGAGGCCGCCACAGGTCAGCCTTCGCCATGCATCGTCGGCGCGCGGCTTCTCAACCCGGACCTGACGGAGCAGCGCGGCGCGCGGCGCGGCGAAGTCACGCCGGTCACGACGCTGGTTAGCCTGCTGCACCTCAGCCGGATCTTCAAGGGCCTGCGTAAGTACGAGATACATTTGGAGGATGAGGTTCTTCCGGACTCGCCGATTTCGGTTCCAACCATATCGGGTGCCTGTTTCATCACGTCGCGCAATGATTTTGCCCGGCTGAAGGGCTTCGATGCCCGCTTCTTCCTGCACGTCGAAGATGTCGATCTGTGCTGGCGTGCGCGCCAGATGGGCGGAACCGTGCTGTTCCATCCCAAGGCCGAGGTCGTCCACGAGGGGCAGACGTCGCGCGCCGAGCCGGTCTTCGTCGAATGGAACAAGGGCGTGGGCCTTGTCTATTATTTCCGGAAACGCGCGGACACGCTGTGGCGCAAGCTCTACGTTCTGGCGCTCAGTCCATTCATCCTCGGCGTCTCGGTCGCACGTGCCTCGATGCGTCCGCGCCTGCGAGACGACGACGAAGTCCCGGCCGAATAGCCCCGCCATATTTGTTGACATCTGACTCGCTTCAGGGCGTTTCAGGAGTGTTCCTGTAGAGCGTCAGGACTTCGTCATGGCCATTATAGTTGTGGCCGCTGACCTGGCTCACCTTTTGGGGTGTGACGCCGGCGGCATGGGCGGCGGCCTGAAACGCCTGTTCCTGTCTTGACTCCACGAAAACCGGGCGCCCATCGATCAGCGCCTGCACCGCGCAGGTCGCCTCTTCATTGCACAGCTTCGTCCTGGTGCCCATGGCGAAGACGAAGCTCGGCTCGGCGAAACCGAGCGTGGCCACGGGGCCGGGGGCCTTGCCCTGGCGCGGGTCAAGTTGCGCCGTGCGCAAGGCGGTCTCCATCTGGCGCGACATCCAGAGTGGTGTCAGCGCCGAGGCCAGACTGAACAGGCCCAGGTGCGTGATGACGCCGGCGGCCAGCAGGAAGCCGAAGCCGTAGCGCTGGTGCCCGCGCCACAAGAGCCAGCCCGCAAATGGCGCCAGAACCAGCGCGCCGGTCGCGGTCAACAGGGCCAGGAGGAAGGTTGGGCCACCGCCCCATTCACCGTGCGCATAAAAGACGATGGCCGTGAAGATGACGCCGCCCAGTGCGCCGCATACGCCGTTGATGATTTGCGCCCAGCGCTTCAGGGGCACATCTAGCGAGACCGCGCACAGCCAGGCCAGGGCCGCGAACACGGGTAAGGGGTAATGCGGCAGCTTGGTCGGCATCAGTTCGAAAATCAGGAAGCTGGGCACGAACCAGGCAATGGCGAAACGGACAGCTGGTTCCTTCCAGCGCTGTATCGCCGTCTGGATGGCGCCGCCGAACAGCCAACTGGCTGGGAACATGGTCGCGCTCAGCAAGAGGAGGTGGTAGCCCGGCAGGCCGAAATGGCCTTCGGAGCCGCTGTCGAGCTTGTCCTTGAGGTCACCGCCGATCGAGGACGCCCAAAAGGCGCCGTCGGTGGTGACGGTAATGGCGATGGCCCATGGCCCGCAGATGAGCGCGACCATGATCAGGCCCGACAGCCAGCCCAGGTGTTTCGCCCAGCCGATGCGGCGGTCCATCGCCCACAGCGCCACGATGGCGGTGCCGAACACCATGGCGGGCACGGGACCCTTTACCAGTATGGCGGCCGCCAGAGACAGCCACATGACGAATTTCAGCTTGAGGATTTTGGGCTTGGGCGCGTCCGCCGGCAGGTCGCGGGTCCTAAGGTAAATCTGGCCTAGGGCCGCCATCATCAGCACAATCAGTCCGCACATCATCGCGTCGGTCTTGGCGAAGAAGGCTTCGGTCGCCAGCATGAAGGTCACGCCGAACAGGAGCCCGGCCTTGGTGCCTATACGCGTGCCGAACGCCCGCGAGGCGCCCCAGGCGCAGGCAAAGGCCGCCAGCGCCGCCCCCAGCAGGGACGGGAACCGGTAGGGCGCGATGTCGCGCGCAGCGACCGAAGAGGTCAGTTTGACGCTTAGTGCCTGCATCCAGTGGATACCGACTGGCTTCTTGTGCCGCGGTGTGTCCTGGTAGTTGATGTTGATGTAGTCGCCGGTCTCCAGCATTTGCGACGTCGCCTGGGCGAAGCGCGATTCGTCGCGGTCCAATGGCGGCATCAGGAAGACCAGTGGCAGGGCGGCGAGAAGGGTTAACAGGGCGGCCAGAAGCGGTCCGCGCATGCCGCCCGAGACGAGATTCACGATCTGGGGCGGAAGAAGCCGTGTCATGCGATCAACCTGGAACCAAGGGTAGAGCCGCGCCTGGCCGTAAAACTTCAACGGACCCGGGCACTTATCCGCGCCTCAGAGTGACCGCCAACTGTTTACGGGCGCGGTTGAAACGGCTATGAGGTCGGGCTTGCCTCCTCATTCGAGACTTAAACCATGTCCCCCACCGTCTCCGTCGTCGTGCCCGTCTATAACGAAGAAGGGGCCGCCGTACAAGTCGCGAGCGAGATTGAAGCGGTTTTTTCAAAGACTTACGGTGCAGACGGATTTGAAATCATCATGGTCGACGACCGCTCGACCGACGCGTCTTACGCGCGCCTGACCGAAGCGAAAGCGCGCATCCCGGCATTGCGCGTGCTGCGCCACGAGCACAATTCCGGCAAGAGCGCCGCCATCCGCAGCGGCGTCATCGCGGCGCGCTCCGGCATCATCGTCACGGTCGACGGCGACGGCCAGAACCCGCCGACTGACGCCGCGCGCCTGGCGATGATCCTGCGCGATGCCCCGCCGCACGTCGGTCTTGTCGCCGGCCAGCGCCGAAACCGTCAGGACACGGCCTCGAAGAAGTGGGCTTCGCGCTGGGCCAACGGCATCCGAAAGAGCCTGCTCAACGACAATTGCGACGACACGGCCTGCGGTCTGAAGGCCATACGCCGCGACGTATTCCTGCGTCTGCCCTTCTTCGACCAGTTGCATCGCTACCTGCCGGCCCTGGTCAACCGCGAAGGCTTCACCACCCTCTTGGAACCCGTCGATGATCGCGCGCGTACAACAGGTCAATCGAAATATACCAATATCGGACGATTGGCCGTAGCGCTAACCGACCTTCCGGGTGTAATGTGGTTAAATCGCCGTTTACGCAAACCTGGCAAGGTCAGCGAAGCGGAGTGATTTTTCCGGCCCAATCGGGGGCGGCCGGACGCAATGGGGAGGACTTCGTTTGCCAGTATTCCACGACCCCAAGACTTCGATCGGCGTCGAAACCGCCATCGGACTTATGGACGACCAGCCCCGCAAGCCCGTACAAAGGAATGTCAGCTTGGTTACTGCCTTCCCGCTCTTAGCCCTGCCGTGGTTCGTCTATAACATCCTCGCCATCATCTCGTGGGTGGGCGGTTCCGACGCCAACGCGGCCTATAACGCCATGACTCAGGTGATCGTCACCCTGCCCATGCCATCGCCCGGCACGCAGTGGGTGATCCAGGTCGGCGATGTCATCCTGTTGGGCGCCCTCATTTGCCTGTTCTTCGAACTCCTGAAGTCGACCAAGTCTGACAAGGTCGCCATCATCAACCACTCGCTGTCGATGATGCTGTTCATCGTGGCATTGGTGGAGTTCCTGCTGCTGCGGCCGTTCTCGACCTCGACCTTCTTCCTGCTGACCGCCATGATCCTGATGGATGTCCTGGCCGGCTTTATCGTCACCGCCATCTCGGCGCGCAAGGATATCGACTTCGGCGCCTAACGCGCTATTCGCAGAACGCAAAAGCCCGGTGCAGTCCCTGCGCCGGGCTTTTTCTTATTGAAGGTTAGCCGAAGACGGCGAAGATCAGGGTGACGACCAGGGTGTCGAAGGCGCGCATGGCGAAACGCGACGCGGTAAAACGGTTGTAATTGGCTTTCGACACGACAGCACTCCGAGCAACAGGTGCGCGAAGCGGTGCAAGAGCCATGCCGTGGTTAAGGGCGGCTGACAGCTAATTTATAACCATCTGATTTTTAAAATAAAATGGCGCAAGTGGAGTTAATGCCGTAGCCTAGATTTCCGTCTTCGTCACCCGACCGGGGCGCGGGCGGCGGTCGTTGGAGCCGGAATATTCCGACTTGAGGTAGGTCGATTTTGCCCGCTCCAGCGTTTCCGGTCCGCCGCGCAGTCCCCGCTTCTCCCCGCCGCTTAGGATCTGGGCT
Source organism: uncultured Asticcacaulis sp. (assembly GCA_965650705.1). Lineage (GTDB taxonomy): Bacteria > Pseudomonadota > Alphaproteobacteria > Caulobacterales > Caulobacteraceae > Asticcacaulis. The sequence continues at coordinate 20,215 of CBFGPQ010000023.1, forward strand.
TCGAAGGTGGGGTCCGAGGCGGTGCCAGCGGGGCGGGCTTTACGCGTGCGCACCCGCTCGCCAGTCTGGTCTATGACCGGACCGGCGGGGACGGGAAGTAAGGAGTCGAAATCGCTCATACTTGGAGACTATACCGAGAATACTAAAAGATCGGTATGTTAGCTCTTTTTCGCCAGCGCGTCGATCTGCGCCTTCATGGCTTCCATCTGTTCGCGCAATTCGCGCACCGTGTCGGTCTCACGCGGCGTAGCGGGGGCGGGCTGCGGCGTGGCTGCCTCGCTTTCGGGCGCCCCGGCCATACCGCCGGCATTGGCGAACGAGAAGGGCGAGAACATGCGCATGGCGCGATCGAACATGGCCAGGTTCTGCGATACCTGCTCGTCGAAATAGCCGATGCCCGGCGCGCCGCCGAAGGCCTGCTGGAATTGCGAGCGGAAGCGCTCCTGCTGCTTGGCGAAACCGTCCAGTGACATCTCGAGATAGGTCGGCAGCAGGTTCTGCATCGAGTCGCCGTAGAAGCTGATCAACTGGCGCAGGAACTGGATCGGCAACAGGTTCTGGCCGCGGCTTTCCTCTTCGAAGATGATCTGGGCCAGGACGGAACGCGTGATGTCATCGCCGGTCTTGGCGTCGAAGACGACGAAGTCGACGTTCTGGCGGACCATGTCCGACAGGTTGTCGAGCGTAACGTACGAACTGGTGGCGGTGTTGTACAGGCGCCGGTTCGCGTACTTCTTGATGATGACCCGGTCGCCTTCGCCGCGTTTGCTGCGCGTTTTCGTTTCGCTCACTGTCATGCTCCTGTTTTTATGGCCGCAAATCGTTGCCGGGCCTTATGTTGCCGGAGGTTAACCCCTTTTTTGCTCCTGCGTAAAGAGGTTAGTTGCGGTGCAAAATAGCTATTGGAATTCAAAGGTTTGTGAATTGACGCCCAGACCCTTGGCCCATAAGGGATGCTGCACGGCTTTTTGCGCAGCAATTCACGACGGGGGCTCTCTGCATGCGGTGAGTCTAAGAATCCCGTTATCACGCAACCGCACACAATGTGTAATCAGTGTTCAGGAACTGGGGGCGGCCCGGCCTTGATTTCGCCCGTCAGTTGCAGTAACTGCCTGTGAAATCAGCGTTAATTCTCCCCACAAGCGCACCCCAAGGAGAGCTTATGTCCCTCAATGAAGTCGTTATTGTTTCCGCCGCCCGCACGCCCGTGGGGTCTTTCCTTGGGTCGCTTGGCACCCTTCCGGGCCATGAGCTGGGCGCCATCGCCATCAAGGCGGCGGTCGAACGGGCCGGTCTGCAGCCCGCCGACGTCAACGAAGTGATTCTCGGCCAGGTGCTTCAGGCAGGGCAGGGGCAGGGACCGGCGCGCCAAGCCTCGATCAAGGCCGGCATTCCTTCGGACAGCCCCGCCTGGTCGATCAACCAGATCTGCGGCTCGGGCCTGCGTGCCGTAGCACTTGGCGCCCAGCAAGTCGCGCTCGGAGAATCGGCGATCGTCGTTGCCGGCGGCCAGGAAAGCATGTCCATGGCCATGCACGCCACCTATATCCGTACCGGCCAGAAGATGGGCGATATGAGCCTGGTCGACACCATGATCCGTGACGGGCTGTGGGATGCCTTTAACAACTATCACATGGGCCAGACGGCCGAAAACATCGCCGCCAAGTGGAATATCAGCCGCCAGGAGCAAGACGAGTTCGCCGTCGCGTCGCAGAACAAGGCCGAGGCCGCGCAAAAGTCCGGCAAGTTCGACGGCGAAATCGCCGCCGTTACCATTAAGGGCCGCAAGGGTGATGTCGTCGTCGACAAGGACGAATATATCCGCCACGGCGCGACCTACGAAGCCTTGGCGAGCCTTAAGCCTGCCTTCATCAAGGAAGGCACTGTCACCGCTGGCAACGCTTCAGGTCTCAATGATGGCGCGGCCGCCGTCGTACTGATGTCGCGTGCCGAGGCCGACCGCCGCGGCCTGAAGCCGTTGGCGCGCATCGTCGCTTCGGGGATCGCAGGCGTCGATCCGGCGATCATGGGCACGGGCCCCATCCGCGCCACGCAGAACGCCCTCAACAAAGCCGGCTGGAGCGTAGGCGACCTTGATCTGATCGAAGCCAACGAAGCCTTCGCCGCCCAGGCCATCAGCGTCAACCGCGAGCTCGGCTGGGACACGAATAAGGTTAACGTCAACGGTGGCGCCATCGCCATCGGTCACCCGATCGGCGCATCCGGCGCGCGTGTCCTGACGACGCTGCTGCACGAAATGCAGCGTTCGGGCGCGAAGAAGGGCCTCGCAACGCTTTGCATTGGCGGCGGAATGGGTGTCGCCCTCGCGGTGGAAGCTGTCTAATCGAATTGATAAGTTCGCCTCGCGCTTAGGTCGGAGAGGCTAAAAAGAGGGAAGATAACATGGGTCGAGTAGCACTGGTCACCGGCGGAACGCGCGGTATCGGCAAGGCCATCGTGAAGCGTTTGCGCGATGCGGGCCTGACGGTCGCCGCCGGTTATGCCGGCAACGAAGAAAATGCGCGTAAGGTCGCTGACGAACTGGGCGTCATGATCGTCAAGGGCAGCGTCGACAAGTTCGAGGACTGCGCCCGCGCCGTTCAGGAAGTCGAAGCCAAGCTCGGCCCCATCGAAGTTCTGGTCAACAATGCCGGCATCACCCGCGACGGCTTCTTCCACAAGATGTCGAAAGAGCAGTGGCAGGAAGTCATCCACACCAACATGGACAGCGTCTTCAACATGACGCGTCAGGTGATCGAAGGCATGCGCGAGCGCAACTACGGCCGCATCATCAACATCTCGTCGATCAACGGCCAGAAGGGTCAGGCCGGCCAGACCAACTACTCCGCCGCCAAGGCCGGCATGATCGGCTTCACGAAGGCGCTGGCCATGGAGTCGGCCGCCAAGGGCATCACGGTCAACTGCGTGGCGCCGGGTTACACCTCGACCGAAATGGTTTCTGCGATCAACCCGGCCGTGCTGGAAAAGATTGTCGCCGGCATTCCCGTCGGCCGCCTGGGCACGCCCGAGGAAGTCGCCGAAATCTGTGCCTTCCTGGCATCCGACATGGCGTCGTTTATTACCGGCGCAACCATCGCCGTCAACGGCGGCCAACACATGCTCTAACCTCGCGCTGATGGTCTGCAAACCGCAACCGCCTTGCGCGCCCTTGCTCGTGTACTCAAGTACACGTCGCTGCGGGTGCTCAGCCGATCACGGTTTTCGCCACAGCATCGCGGGCTAGAGGGCCTGTGTGTGCAAAAAGTAAGTGGAAAATCACTATCCAATATAGGGGGTGTGGCGGTTTCGCCACGCCCTTTTTGTTACCGCTGAATCGCCGTAATTGTTGCGGCCAGGCGCGGATTGCCGTCTTAAATCTGCCCAAGTCGGCCCATAACTATCGGCGTTAATGAAAAGCAAGGTTGCACATTCCCTGACGCGTGTTGTCGGCGCCGTGTTCATCGTCCTTTCCCTTGGCGCAGGCGTGGCCGAGGCGCAGGGCATGAAATCGCTCCGCGACAAGATGTTCGGCAGCCCGTCATCGGACGGCAGGGCAGGCAGTGCAACGAAAGTTACCCACTACATTTCCGAAGAAGGCGCCAGCTTCGTTCTCGACAGCAGCCGGCCGACGCCTCTGTTGCGCTTCGATGGCGACGCCGAGGTCTGGGCGTTGACCCCCACGCCCGGCACCAAGGGCGACATCATCTACAAGAACGATCTCGGCGAGCCGATGTTGAAGGCGACGCGCTGGGGCGGCATGGTGCTCTATTCCGACGACCGGCCGATGGGCGATCCCGCTGCGGCCTCGGGCAAGGCGGAAGCCTTCCGCCCGGCCATGATGACGCCGGTCCTGCTGTGGCAGAGCCTGGCCAAGGCCAGCCGCCGTGCCTCGCAGGCCGTGGAACGCCTGATTCCCTTTGACGCCCAGGGCGCCACGCCAGAGTCCGCCGCCCTCTATGCCGACGCCTTCGATGTGACCTCCAGCGCCATTGTCCGTGTCGCCCAAAACAGCCGCAGCGGCCGCAAGCTGGCCAATATCCGCGAAGTCCACTTCGTTGAGGGCCGCCCGCCCAGCGTGCGCGTCGAAAAGGGGATCCTGGTCATGAAGCTCGATCCAAGCCGGGGAACATGGGGCGGGCGGGTGTCATCCAAGCGAATTTCAAATGTGTTGACGGCGTCCTATTCGATCGCGGATGACCGCCGTTAGTCGCAATGCGCCAAAAAGTGTGTAGCGGTTTTGGCTAAGCATTGCGACAAAGCAAACTAACGGAAGTTGTCTTTCGCAGCCCTAAGTTCACCGAACTTCGCCGCCTGTGCTTCAAACCCCTCTTCCTGTAGCGGATAGCGTAGAAACGGATTGGTCGCCTTCTCTTCGGCCAGGGTCGTCGGCACGGTATATTCGCCGCGTTCCCTTTGCCCCCGGACCTTCTCGGCGCGCACGGCCAGCGCCGCATCGCCTCCCAGGCTTTCGGCGAACTTCAGGTTGGCCAGCGTATATTCGTGCGCACTCCACAGAACGGTATCGTCCGGCAGCTCACAAAGTCGTAGCAGGCTGGCCCAGAAGGCCTCAGGCGTGCCTTCGAACATGCGGCCGCAGCCCAGCGGAAACAGGGCGTCGCTGACGAAGGCGTTGCCGCCGCCGCGATCGACATAGGCGATGATGCCGTTGGTATGGCCGGACAGGTTGATGACATCGAGCCGCGTCTCGCCCAGTTGATAGACATCGCCGGGCTTTAGGATATGATCGAGCGGCCATCGCTTGCGCACCTCTTCGGGGCCGTAGATTGGGCAACCAAAGCGCGCCTGGACCTCGGCATTACCGCCACCGTGATCGGGGTGCCAGTGGGTGTTGAGGATAACGTCGATATCGACGCCCATGGCCTCGGCCCGGGCGATGATCTTGCCGGCTTCCGGCGTGTCGATACAGGCGACCTTTCCGCTCGCCTCGTCCTGGACCAAAAAGCCGTAATTGTCGGTCAGGCACGGAAAGATCGTAATTTTTAGCGCCATTTCCGATTCGTCCTGATAAACTGCCTGTGACTGACTATATCCTATCCGACCTGTCCGGCATCGTCTCCGGATAATGTCGGCAAAAAGGACAACCGTTGCGCCGTACTGTTGAGGACCTGAACAGCTTCTATGCCACGCCTGAAGGGCAGATGGTGCGCGAACTGGTTGGCCTGCGCCTGCGCGACCAGTGGGGGGACGTGCGTGGCCTCGACGTGCTCAGCATTGGCTATGGCACGCCCTACCTCGATCATTTCAACGAAGCGCGCCGCGTCATCCAGGCCATGCCGGCCCAGCAGGGCGCCGAAATCTGGCCGTCTGGCCTCAAGGTACGCTCGGCCCTGGTCGATGAGGAGGCGCTGCCTTTTCCAAGCGCCTTGTTCGACCGTATCCTGATGGTCCACGCCCTGGAAGAATCACAGTCACCGCAAAACCTGCTGCTTGAGGCATCACGCCTGCTCTCTCCCAACGGCAAGCTGATCCTGGTCGTGGCGGCGCGCGGCGGTCTGTGGGCCCATGTCGAAAAGACGCCGTTCGGCTACGGTCTGCCATACAGCCGGGGGCAGCTTGAGAACGCCGTGCGTCAGGCCGAGCTCGAGCCTATGGCCTGGGCCAACGCGCTCTATGTGCCGCCGGTGCGCTCGCTGCTCCGCTGGGCCAAGACCATCGAGAAGATCGTACCGCACATTTGGCCGCTGACCGGCGGACTGATCCTGATGGAAGCCGGCCGTCGGCCCTTCGTCGCGACAACGGTCAAGGCGCCTAAGCCGCTAATACCGGAATTGCGCGATGTTCTGGCACCGGTAGGCGCGCCCGCACCCGCCGGACGTAAGCTGGAAGAAGTTTAGGCTTTACCCTCCGGCAGACTCTCCGCCATATGACGGCATGATGAAGCAACTCATTCTCATGCGCCACGCCAAGGCGGAGGCCAAGGCCCCGTCTGGAGAAGATTATGACCGTTCGCTGGAGATGCGCGGTCGCGAGGAGGCGCTGACGGTCGCCCGCGCGTTTGAAGGCGATGGCATAAAGCCTGACCTGGCGCTGGTATCCTCGGCGGCGCGTACCACTGAGACCTTCCGCCAGATCGAAAGCATTCTCGGCGATATCAGGGTCCAGTTCCTGGACGAACTCTATAATGCCGAGGTTGGCGTCATCCGCCGCATCATTGAGGCGCACGAAGACGAAGCCGAGTGCCTGCTGGTCATCGGCCACAATCCCGGCATCCAGTATCTGTCCGTCGACTACATGATCGGCAGCGGCGCGTCGATGAGCGCGCTCGACAAAGTCAAGAATGGTTTCTCGACAGCGACGGCGGTCATCTTCGAAGTCGATGTCGCCGGACGGCCGGTCTATGACGGCGTCCATCAGCCTGTAAAATAACTCCACGCCGCTTATGGCGTGGCAAGCGCGACTGCGCGCCCGAGCCAATGCGAGGAGAGCCTGCGTGGCGATTGAACGTAAATGACAGTGTACTATGGTTTGGCGACGCGGGCCTTGCATGTGCTGTCCCCCGAGGACGCGCATACGGTCACGATTGAACTCCTGAAACTCGGCCTCGGGCCGGTCTCACACCTGGATACGCCGGAGCTGGCCGTGTCCGTGCCATACGATGGCGGCATCCTGAAATTCCGCAATTGCGTCGGTCTGGCGGCCGGGTTCGACAAGAATGCCGAGGTGCCGCTGGCCATGTTGCGGTCGGGCTTCGGCTTTGCCGAATGCGGCACGGTTACGCCCTTGCCGCAGGACGGCAACCCCAAGCCGCGCTTGTTCCGCCTAAGCGAAGACCAGGCGGTGATCAATCGCATGGGTTTCAACAACAAGGGGCTGGACGTTTTTGTCGACAATCTGTCGCATGCCCTGCCGCGCCGGCGTGATGGCGTCATCGGGCTGAACATCGGCGCCAACAAGGACGCCACCGACCGCATGGCCGATTACCTCACCGGGCTGAAGCAGCTGTGGGGGCAGGGTGACTATTTCACCATCAATATCTCGTCGCCCAATACGCCGGGCTTGCGGGCGCTCCAAGGCAAGTCCTATCTCGACGACCTGCTGGGTCAGATCGCAGCGACGCGCGCGGCCCTGAAGGCGGCGACCGGGACCAACATGCCGATCTTCCTGAAGATCGCGCCGGACCTGACCGAAGCCGAAATCACCGATACGGTCGAGGAGACGCTGAAGCACGGCCTGGACGGTCTGATCGTGTCGAACACGACCCTGTCACGCGACGGGCTGATATCACGCTTTCGCGAGGAGGCGGGCGGTATGTCCGGCGCGCCTTTGTTCGATCTGTCGACCCAGGCTTTACGCTTTGCGCGCGCGGCCAGCGGCGGCAGGCTTACCCTGATAGGTGCCGGCGGGATCGATTCTGGCGCCAGGGCCTATGCCAAGATTCGCGCTGGGGCCTCCCTGGTCCAGTTCTATTCGGCGATGGTCTACAAAGGTCCCGGCCTGGTCAATGCCGTGCGCCGCGATCTGGTGACACGGCTGCGCGCTGATGGTTTGCGCTCGATTTCCGAGGCGGTTGGCGCGGGCTGATCCGGCGAATTTTGACCACGAACCACACGAACAAAAGCGCCCTTTTTGACCGGCGCTTTTTTCACGCGGACTTCTGCGTGTGGTATTTTAACGCCATGCGGTATTTTTGATGTTAGGTGGCATTATACCTCATCGTTCGTGGCGCCGCGGGCTTGCCCGCGGCGTGTTCGTGTGGTTCGTGGTCAGCCCCCCTTTTTGCACGATGCCGCCAAACGCCTCCCCTTCAGCATGATAATGAATCTATGGATAAATTAATGAATTTTAACAAATACTTATATGGTTGATTGAATCTTGCCAAAATCGCCATGAAAACGTTTGGCTTAAAGCAAAATGGCGCGCTCATCCGCAAAGGGAGGCGCGCCGTAAATTTGTCAGATAGCAACGAATCTTATGACTCGCGATTCATCCTGCTTAAAGCTGCAAATTAAAAGGGGCTGTAGCGATCCATCAGGGTCTGGGCGACGGGCGCCTTGACCATGTTTGACTGGTCGCCCCGGCCGCCGTAGGAAATGCGCGCTTCGGCCAGTTGCGTGTGCTTCAAGGTGTTCTGCGAACTGACGTCTTCCGGACGGGCGATGCCTGAGACGGTGAGGACGCGGACTTCGCGATTGGTACGGACTTCCTGGGTGCCCTGGACGACCAAATTGCCGTTCGGCAGCACGCCGGTAACAACGGCGGCGATGGTCACGAAGATCTTTTCCGCGCGCTTGACCGAACCCGAGCCGGATGATGTCGAAGACCCAGATGCCCCCAGCGCATTGGCTGGGTCGTACTGCGACGGGAAAATCTTGCCGAGCGACGATTCGAAGCCAAACACGTTCGGTGTGGCCGCCTGGTACGAATTGGTGCGTGAGCCGTTCGTGGCGTTGCTTGTCTGGGCGCTGTCGTCGATTTCGACATTGATGGTGAGGATGTCACCGACGCCGCGGGCGCGTTGGTCGTTGAAGAAGGTGCGGGCGCCGACGCGCCACAACGAATTGGCCGAGGCCGGCGTCGTGTTGGGGGCGCTGGCGACCATCTGCTGCTGCGGCACGATGGCGGCCGGATAGCCCATCGGCGTCAGGGACGGCCCGTTGACGGTTTCGCTGATCGAGCCACAGGCCGACAGCGAGGCGCCGGCGAGGACGAGGAGAGCCAATGAACGCAAGGAAAGGGCTTTGATACGCATGATGGTTACCTGAGCGAGAGCAGTTGACGGGAGCGGAACTGATCGGCGGCCGGACCAGCCAGCGCTTCGCCGGGGCCGGTGATGACCGCGTCGATCATCTTCTTGGAGGTCGGGTTTTGGAGCTGGACCGCATCGCCGATAGCGGCGTCCCTGGTGGCGATGCCCGTGACGGACAGCGCCATGCCCTTCGCCCCCCAGGTCACCTTGACAGGCTCCGAACGTTTGACGACCGCGACCTTACGGAGTTGCACGGCAGGCGTCGCAACGGGAGCCGGCGCTGCGGCAACCGGGGAAGGGGCGGGGGGCGATGTCGGGGCGACCGTGTCAAACGGATCGCCACCGTCGGTGCCCTCGGTGACGATGATGCGGCGCTGGCCGCGCGGATTGTCCCAGTACATGCCGTTGCGGCTGGCCAGCATCTGCACGGTGGCAGCGTCCAGCACGGCATTGCCGGCATTGCGGTAGCCGATGACGACGCGCGCGCCCGCTCCGGCATTGTCGAAGACATCGCCAATGGTGACGCGGCCGTCGCTGTCTGTAGGCGATGCCTTGAGAACAAGGGTGTTGGCCAGCGCCGCAGACGGCACAAGTAGGATCAGGGCAGCGAGAACGGAAGCGAGTTTCATGACCTACCCTCGCGCCAGCTGGCTTGTGGTCTGCAGCATCGTGTCGGCCGTGGTGATGACCTTGGAGTTCATCTCGTAGGCGCGCTGGGCGACGATCAGGGCGGTGATTTCGGAGACGGCGTCGACGTTCGAGGCTTCGATATAGCTCTGCAGCAGGGTGCCGTAGCCGACCTCTCCTGGATTGGCGATGTTGGCCGGGCCCGATGAGCCGCTTTCCAGGAAGTAGTTGTCGCCGATGGCGTCGAGACCGGCTTCGTTGACAAAAGTCGCCAGTTGCAGCTGCCCGACCACGGTCGGGGCGGCCGTGCCGTCCTGGGTGATCTGGACCTGGCCGGATTTCGAGATCGAGATGCCGGTGGCGTCTGCCGGGATGGTGATCGACGGCTGGACCTCGTAGCCATCGACGGTTACCAGGCGGCCCTGGTCGTCGCGGGCGAAGTTGCCGGCGCGGGTATAGGCGGTTTCGCCCGAGGGCATCAGGATCTGGAAGTAACCCTTGCCTTCAATGGCGATGTCGTAGGGATTGCTGGTCAGGGTCGGGGTGCCCTGGCCCATGATGCGGTAGACGCTGCCGGTCTTGACGCCGGCGCCGATCTGGATGCCGGTCGGCACGACGGTGCCGGCGTCCGACGACTGGGCGCCCATGCGTTCGATGTTTTCGTACAGCAGGTCCTGGAACTCGGCACGCTGCTTCTTGAAGCCGATCGTGTTCATGTTGGCGATGTTGTTCGAGATGACCTCGACGTTCATCTGCTGGGCGGCCATGCCGGTGGTGGCGGTACGTAACGCTCTCATGGATTATGCTCTACGGATGGCGTTGAAAATAGATTCCAAATCGCGCTGCGATTTGGCAAGGGCGAGCGCCCGCCGCCGCTTTTGCGGCGAGCCCGCGCGGCGCGTGAGCGCAAAAAAAGCGGGATCATTCGACTGACGGAGAAGGTGAAACTGAGACATCTGAGAGATCACGCGACTTTGCCTAACCGCTCGATGGCGGTCCGGTTCAGTTCGTTTTGCTTCTCGATCACCGACGCGATGCTGGCATAGGCGCGGTTAATCTCGACGAGTTTGGTGATTTCGGTCATCGGATTGACATTGGACGATTCCAGCATGCCCTGCTGGACGCGGGCGTCGGTCGCAGGCACCATGGCGCCGGCGCGCAGGCTATAGGTGCCGTCGCCTTCTTTCCGCATGTTCGACAGGCTGTCCGGGCGGACGACCTGAAGCTTGCCGACGCGAAGCGGTTGGCCCTGGACCATCTGGGTCAGGATGCCGTCGGCGCTGATGGTGACTTCGCCGTTCTTGGGGTCGATGGTGATCGGGCCGCCGTCACCCTGGACCTGATAGCCGGACTGGGTTTGCAGCGTCCCGTCCGGACCAGGCAGGAAGGAGCCGTCGCGCGTATAAGCCGTGCCGCGCGGCGTCTGGACGGTGAAAAACGCGCCGTCGCCAGCGATCGCCAAGTCAAAGGCGGCGCCAGTCTGGGTAAGCGTCCCCTGGCGGAAGTCGCGGCCTAGCCCATTGTCGTAGGCAAAATTGGCCGGGGTCTTGATCGGGTCGTTCTTCGCGGGCTCACCATATTCGTTGGTGATCAGCAGCTGTTCGAACTTAAACCCGGTCGTGTTCATATTGGCCAGGTTGTTGGCCGATACGTCCAGTTCCCGGCGAAGGGTGATCTGGCGTGACAAGGCGATGTAGCTGGCATTGTCCATGGGGGCGGCCTGACGAAAGGGTAAAAGGGTGGTCGTTAACCATACTGGTGCAATCGCCGTGCCAGTCCGCGTGAAAATCATATCCTGCTGAATAATAAGTGGAAAATTTAAATCTACTTCAGGCTTGAAATCGCGGGACACGGCAAAAAATGCCGCCTTAACAAGTAATCGTTAACCATGTTTGCGGAATATGGCTCTGGAAGGCGGCCGGCTCCCATGCCCCGCATTAAGGTTTGTTCAATATTTGCGCCTAGGCTTAGGGTCTGGACATCGCGCAGCAGTCGTCGGGTGATCGGTTTTGGCCAAGACCAAGGACAAGAAGAAGGAGGCGGAAGCGCCTCCGGTAGATGGCGGCGGTGAGGGCGGCGAAGGTGACGCGCCCAAGAAAAAAGGCCTGCCCATCATGCTCATCGCCATTGCCGGCGGGGCTGTCCTGCTGCTGGGCGGTGGTGGCGCTGCGGCTTACTTTCTGTTCCTGAAGCCGAAGCCCGCGGCGGAAGCCAGCGCACACGGCGCGGAGGCGGACAAGAAGGACGCCCACGGAAAGGACGCAAAGAAGGACGCCCACGGCAAGGACAAAAAGGAAAAAGGCGGCGGCCACGGCGGCGGGGGCGATAAGGTCGATCCCAAGACCCAGCCGGTCATTGCCGAGGGGCCCGATGGTGTCACCTATTTCACTTTGCCGGATGTCGTAGCCAATATCGAAAGCCCGGATGGCCGGGCCTCGTATCTCAAGATGAAGCTGACCTTCGAAGTGGGTGACGAAGAGACCGTCCATCTGCTGCAGGAAAGCATGCCGCGCATCAATGACATCCTGCAGGGCTTCATGGGCGAATTGCGCCCCGAAGACCTGTCGTCGTCGGCCGGCGACTATCAGCTGCGCCTGGAAATCCTGCGCCGCATCAACCTGATCCTTGCTCCGCACAAGATCAATGCGGTCCTGATCGAAGAAAAACTGATCACCTAAGGTGCGCGTACAATGAGTGGAGAAGTCGATCAGGAAGCCATGATGGCTCAGTGGGAAGCGGAACTTGCCGCTGAAGCTGAAGCCGCGACGGGTGGGGGAGGGCAGGACGGCGGCGACCTGGCAGCCGAATGGGAGGCCATGGTCGGCGGCGGGACCATGGGCGAGCGCTTCAACATGCCCCATGGGGCCGAGCGCATCCTCAATCAGGACGAAATCGACAGCCTGCTGGGCTTCGACCTGTCGGAAGACGACTATAACGAACGTTCGGGCATCCGGGCGATCATCAACTCGGCCATGGTGTCCTACGAACGCCTGCCGATGCTGGAAATCGTCTTCGACCGCCTGGTGCGCCTGATGACGACGTCCTTGCGGAACTTCACCTCGGACAACGTCGAAGTCTCGCTCGACAACATCTCGTCGATCCGTTTCGGCGATTACCTGAACTCGATCCCGCTGCCGGCCATTCTCGCCGTGTTCCGCGCTGAAGAGCTTGATAATTACGGCTTGCTGACGGTCGATTCCAACCTGATCTATTCGATTGTTGACGTTCTGCTGGGCGGCCGTCGCGGCACGGCGGCGCTGCGTATCGAAGGCCGACCCTATACGACGATCGAACGCGTGCTGGTCCAGCGGATGGTCGAGGTCGTGCTCAATGACGCCAAGGCGGCGTTCGAGCCTCTGACGCCGGTCAATTTCAACCTCGACCGTCTGGAAACCAATCCGCGCTTCGCCGCCATCGCCCGCCCGGCCAATGCGGCGATTCTCGTCAAGCTGCGCATCGATATGGAAGACCGCGGCGGCCGCGTCGAGCTGTTGCTACCCTATGCGACGCTGGAACCGATCCGCAAGATGCTGCTGCAGCAGTTCATGGGCGAAAAGTTCGGCCGCGATAATATCTGGGAAAGCCACCTGGCGACCGAACTGTGGACAACGCAGATGGAAGTGCGCGCCGTGCTCGACGAACAGCAGATGCCTTTGTCCAAGGTCTTGAATTTCAAGGTCGGAGAGACGATCGTGCTGAATGCAAACGCTG
>CBFGPQ010000024.1:0-32304 GCA_965650705.1 uncultured Asticcacaulis sp.
ACTCAAAATCGAGTACCGAGAGGTGTGTCGGTTCGAGTCCGACCGGGGGCACCATGGCCGAGACCTTGGACCGTCATCGCGAAGGAGGTCCTGACCGCTGAAAGTGTTCACGGAACGATTGCTTTTTGTTTGGAACACCTTCGTTGAACAGCCATTAAAATTCGAAATGATCTTTTGTTGGCATGAAGCGGCGGCCAAGTCTTACCACTGCCAACTATCGCGATATGATATAATGTGCTTCGCAGCGTCTTAGACCGGCAGCAGTTAAACTTCATACGCGCGGACCGGATCTCGGGGATCGAGAAGGATTATACGGTCCCAGCTTCCACGACTAACATGTTGGGCTATGGGAGCTCGATCCTCTTCGTTCAGAGACGTGCCAATCAAGTCGAGTAAGACCAGCCACCATTCGACATATCGGTCGCGATAAGGCGCAATCTTCAGCTCCTTTTCCGAAATACAAAGATTCAAGTTCCTGATTACTTCCGCTGCGATCCATCCTCCGGCGTCGTAGTCGGTGTAACTAGCGATGCTGAAATGGTGCGTTAGTTCGATCCCGGTGGGCCGCAAATGAATCGTGAAATTATCTGTGACGGTAGTTTCTATCTCTTTGGCAATCGGAAGATTGCTAAGAGTCTTCATCGCCTTTGGGAACTCGCGCTTCACTGCTGCAAGGTCGAGCGGTCGTCGGAACCGGTAAGAAACCCACCAGCCTGTTTTGCTACGGGCTGGACCGAGTTTCTTGAGAGTTTTATCCACAAATCTATAGATTGCGGCAGCGTCGGATTCGAGCCCTCGAAAGGTTCCATCTGCTTCAAAGTTCTGGTTGAGACGCCTTACCTCAACGGCAATCCGCCCGTCGATAACAAAGTCCGGCGGAATTTTCCCATCCGGCTCATACACAACTTTGCCCAAAGCGAGGTGCTCAAGATACTGCTTCGCTAGAGTTTCTGCACTATCCATTCAATTAACAATATCAGATCAAGAAGTAATGTAGACCATTCTTTTGCGACCGACTGCGTCAACCACGCTAAGTTAACGAACGTCGAAATCTGTCTGGTTGGGTCCAAATTGTTTTCTGGTTTGCCTCAGGGGCAAAGCGCCTTGGCGCCTCGCCAGTTGCGCACCTAACTGGTCGCTAGTCACTTCGCGTCGGAACGCAGCAAAATCACAGTATTTTCCACATTCGGACGTGCGGAATGGTCACTTCAGTGACGACGACGTCGTCGGTTGCATAGCCCAGGCGCGCGTAAAAACTTTGCGCGGTCTGGCGGGCGGCGAGGACGATTTCGCTGATGCCTTTGCGGCGGGCGTGGTCTTCGAAAAACGCCACCAGTTGCGCGCCGATATTGCGGCCGCGCATGTCGTCGGAGACCGCCATCTGGCGTAGCTTGACCTTGCCGGGTTCATACGGCGTCATCACCACCGTGCCGACAAGGCGGCCGTTATCGAACGCAACCAGATGCGTGTCGGCGGCTTCGCGGGCCAGGTCTTCGGCGGAAAAATCGAGGCCCAAGGGCGTGCGCAGAATGGCACGGCGTAAAGCGACGGCGGCCTCATAATCCGGCGTGCCGTATGCGACGACACGGATATCGAGGCTCATTCGAAAGGCGCCAGTTCGGCCTGGACGCGTTTGGTCAGGCTCTTGCGGATAATGCGATACGACTCGGCGATGCGGTGGCGGACTTCGGCTTCGGGCGCATCGACCGGCAGACGGACCCACGACTTGTGCATATAGGGGGCCTTTTCGGCCGTGCCGCTTTCGATCAGCATTTCGGCGGTCTCTGCGTCGGGCGTCTTGACAGACACACCCTTGTCGATGGCGCCGGTGACGGCGAACATCTTGCCGCCGACCTTCCAGCAATCGTGGCCGCCGCCCCAAGGATCGGAAACCTCGGCGCCGGGCAGGGTGGCACAAAACGTGTTGACGAAATTCTGGCTCATGCTCATCCTCCGCTGGTAGAACTTGTAGGCGCAGCGACGATTGCGCGCAAGGAGGGGAAGATGGAGACGGGGGCCGAACACAGGTATCCGGCGCAACTGGACATGGCCGTTTTCGCCGTCAAGGCGCGCCTGCTCAGGATATGGCTTGGCCTGCGCCAGGGCCGTGGGTGTGGATCGCACTGATCCTGATCCTGATGCTGGCCGTCTGGCGCTGGTTCGCGCAAGCGCCGAAATGGCGCGAGGGTGATTTGACCTTGCATAGTGGCTTGGCGACGGCGATCGTAACCGCATCTATTGCGACGCATATGGCGTCTTTATGCTGGCGCGGGCTATGTCTGTGCAGAGAAGGAGCACGTCCATGAAAGTCGCCGCCATCACCGTCCTGTCCCTGTTGCTCGCCGGAGCCCTTGCGGCCTGTTCACCGCAAACAGCCGCCGATCATTCGGCCAGTTCGGCGGCGGAATCGGCGGCGGTCTCGATGGCGTCCGAACAGGCGGCCTCGACAGCGGTCATCGATCCTGCCGCGTTTACCGGCAAATGGACGGGACCTGAAGGGACCGCCCTGACCATTACACCCCAAGGCGCCGACTATAAGGTGACCGTCCAGAACCTCGACGGGCCGCGGGACTTTACCGGCACCGCTGCCGACGGCGGCATCCAGTTTATCCGCGACGGACAGACCTTTGTCATCCGTCCCGGCAGCGGCGAAGAAACCGGCATGAAATGGCTGGCCGACAAGCATAACTGTCTGATCGTGGCGCCGGGCGAAGGCTTCTGCCGCGACTGACCCATGGGGTAACCGCCGTGACGCGTGGCGCGCTGGAAAAGGCCTGAGGCGGGCGGGGGCGTCCGTGCGGTTTTGGTGCGCCAGTTTTCCGATAAGCTGATAATCTTGCGGCAGAATCGGTCCAAGCGAACGAGACCGATGCACGCAATGTTTTGAAAGTAGAGTTTATGGAAAAGACCGTGGCCATCGATGTTACCTATGCCCGGGCGCAGGACAAGTCCGAATGGCTGCCGCTGTGGCGCGCCTATCTCGACTTCTACAATAACCCCCTCGCTCAGGAAGTGACGGACACAACCTTTGGCCGGTTCATGGACGCGCGTGAGCCCATGGTCCTGCTGCTGGCGCGTGAGGGCAAGGAGGTCCTGGGCTTTGTCACTCTGGTCATGCACCGTTCGACCTGGGCGCGGACCTACTATGTCTATCTCGAAGACCTGTTTGTGACAGAGAGCGCGCGTGGCAAGGGCGTCGGGCGCAAGCTGATCGAGGCAGTGATCGCCCACGCCAAGGGCCGCGACTGCGAGCGCGTCTACTGGGTCACCCACAGTCATAACGAGACCGCCCGCAAGCTTTACGACAAGCTGGCGAGCGATCCGGGTTTTGTGACCTATTTCGCGAAGCTGTAACTACTTCAGCGCCTCAGCCAGCTTGGCATGGAAGAATTCAGGCTGATCCAACATGATGAAGTGTGTGGAATTGTCGACCCGTATCAATTGGGCGTCCGGCGCGCTCTTATAAGCTTCGCGGTAGATGGTATCAGTCGTTTCGACGGGCATGCCTGAGCGCGAATGGTGCGGATAGAACATGACAATCCGGGTCTTGATGCTAGGCAGGGCCGGCCGCATGTCGGTGACCATGTCGTCGTACATCGCCTGGGCCATGACGCGGCGGGTCGACTTCAATGTCCAACCGACCATTTCTTCGCCATAGGCGGGCGGATTCGGGCCGGCGATCATGCCACGTTGCATGGTCTCGAACTGCTCCGGTGTCGCACTGATGATCGTCGTCCGGAAACGCTCAGCCTGAGGGCGAATGGCGTCGACGGTCGGCTGGTTGAAGGCCGTGCCGATGAATGGGAAGGCATCGACGATGACCAGCTTGCCGGCATCTTCGGGGTGCGAGGCGCCCAGCATCAGCGCCATCAGGCCGCCCATGGAGTGGCCGACAACCACCGGCTTGGTGAGCTTCTTTGCCTTGATATAGGCGTCGAGCGCTACGACCGACGGGGCGATGACTTCGCCCTCAGCATTGGCGCCGGCCGGCTCACCGGCGAAACCGGCGATGTTGAGCACGTGCAGGCGGTACTGTCCCTTGAAGCGATCAACCGTGGCGTTCCAGACATCGCGGGAGTTACCGAGGCCGGGGATCAGGATGACGTCGGGGCCTGTGCCTGTGACCGTGACGCTAAAGCGGGCTTCGGCGTCGTTCGGGAAGCGGATGGTTTCCGCCTTAGCCTGGCCAACGCCGATGGCGACAGCTATGGCAATGCCAACGGCGAACATGACACCCAAAGGCATGCCTTTTTTGCGGGGCTGGGACATTTCTATTTCTCCTGTGTTTCGGTAAGGCGGCAGCGGTCACGCGCCGCGAAAGCTGCGTTGGGAAAGCGATACGCGGTATTGGGAAAGGTTAGCCGGCCTGTTTTGGCCGATAAGGATTTTCGAAAATCTCTTCGACGGGGCGGTCGAAGACGCCAGAGATCTTGTAAGCCAGTTCGAGCGAAGGGATGTGCTTGTCGGTTTCAAGGGCGATGACGGCTTGCCGTGACACACCCAATTGGCTGGCGAGGTCGGCCTGGGTCAGGCCTTTCTCCGTGCGGAATTCGCGAAGATACTGTTTCATCGGACATTCCGGTAGAAGACGCTCGACAGGCCGAACAGCCCCCACCACAGCGGGTAGACCAGGTAGAGCGAAAACTCGTGCGCACCGGCATTGTTTTCCAGGAAACCCCAGGCGGTGCAGACGAACAGGGCCAGGCCGGTGGCCAGGATGAAGCGCTTGGTGACCAGGGCACGGACATATTCGTCGACCTTGTCGATATAGCGCAGGAAAACCCAGATGGTGCCGCCGACCGGGAGGGCGGGCAGGACGGCGAGAGCATAAAGCAGGGGACCGGTCGGGCTTTGCGACTTTATGGTCATGATGGAAAAGAACAGGGCCGCGACATAAAACGTCATGAACACCATTATCCCCAAGGTGTATCGGGCATTAACGGACTGCGGGATCATTGTTTGCTGCTTTTTCAGTGAGGTGGATGTATGCCATCGATGTAAGGCTGACCTTACATGTTGGGCGATGTAATGTCAACCTTACATTGGTGAAAAATGTAAGGTCGACGTTACATCTTGGTCGCGCTTGGTTTTCCAATGGTTTGCGGCTAGGCTTGGCCATTCGTGGGATGGAAGAGAGTGGTCAATGCGAAAAACCTTTGTTGCTGGACTGGCGGTCCTGGCTCTGCCGGCGTCTGCCATGGCGCAGTCGAATCCGGTCGATCAGGCACGAATCGCCGCTCTGGAAGCCCGGCTGGCGGCGCTTGAGTCGCGCCTGGCGGGCGACAGCCGCAATGTCTCCGTTACGGCGAGCAAGACACTTGTCCTGACCGCCGGTGATGAGGTCGTCATCCAGGCGGGCAAGTCGAAGCTTGTCTTACGCAAGAACGGAGTCGTCGAGCTGAGTGGCGGCGATATCATTATCAATGGCGATCGCTCCGTGACGGCCAAACAGGCCGGCGAGGTGGTTATCAAGGGCAGCAAGATCGGCCAAAACTGATCGATCAGGGGGGCGGTATGTCGGCAAACGTCATCGCATTCAAAAAACGGGAAAAGCCCCAGCCAGCCAAACCGGCCGGCAAGGATACGAAGCGCCTGGAAGCGCTCGATATCCTGCGCGGGCTGTGCGTGATCGGCATGATTCTGGTGGCCTATGCCGGTGACTGGTTGAACCGGTTCAAAGTGCTCAATCACGCCGACTGGCAGGGTTTGGTCCTGGCTGACATGATTTTTCCAGGCTTCCTGTTCTGTGTCGGTGTTGCTCTTCCAATGTCGTTCGCGGCGCGCTCAGCCCGCCAGACCAAAGCGCAGCTGTTCGGCCACGTGCTGTGGCGCGCCGTGGCGCTGATTGTGCTGGGCGTGGTGCTGAACTTTATCGCCGATCCCGATCCTGCCGGTTTCCGCCTGCCTGGCATCCTGCAGCGTATCGGCCTGTGTTACGCGCTGGCCGGCGGACTGTGTCTGGTGCTGGGGCGCAAGAGCGACCATGATTTTGCCGTGCCGGGTTGGCCACTGGCCGGCGTCACTGCCGCACTCATCGCTGGTTACGCCGCGCTGCTCAGCCTGTGGAGCGGGCCAGGCTGTGCGGGCGCGTGTTTCGATTCGCTGAATTCCCTGCCGGCGGTCGTTGATCGCGCCGTCTTTACCCCCGCCTATATGTGGGACTGGGGATTGACCAATGGTGTCGTAACCTTCGACCCGGAAGGCCTGGTCTCGACGCTGGGGGCGCTTATCAATGTCCTGCTGGGGATATTGGTGGCCGGCTATATCCGCAGCCGCGGCGTCAGGGGCAGCCTGATCGGCCTGTTCCTGCTTGGGCTTTTCCTCGCCCTTGCGGGGCTGGGGATGAACGGCGAAATCCCGGTCATCAAGAAAATCTGGACGCCAAGCTTCGCCTTGGTGTCGGCCGGCTTCAGCATCATTGCCTTCGTGCTGCTCGCCGTCATCGCGGACTTGCTGAAGTTGGGCCGTTTCGCCGCTTTCGCCAAGATATTCGGCGCCAATGCGACCCTGGCCTTCGTGCTGATCTGTCTTTTCGACGCTGTATTGCAACTGCCGTTGCTGGCGGGCACCAGCCTGCACGACGCAGCCGCGGCGCAACTGGGCGCGGTCATTCCTGAACCGCGTGTGGCGTCACTGACCTATTCGGTCATACTGGTGGCGGTGATCGGGCTGATCCTCTGGCCGCTGTATCGCAAGCGCTGGTTCCTGAAGCTGTGACGAAGCCTGCAGCCTGGCTGCGGGCATTTTCATGTCATGCCGATTACGGCAGCTTCTGGCTGTCCATCGTTGCGACGACATTTTTCAGCGTTGCGTCGTAATAGTGCTCCGCCGGTGCCAGGTAGACGATGTAGTAGGTCTTGCCCTTTTTGGAAACGGCCTGGGCCAGGCCGCGCATGTCGAGGCCGGACGACGTCTTGGCTGTCAGTCCAAAGCGTACGCCCTTCGCATCGCCGATCGTCACTGGCTTTGGATTGGAGGTCTCGACTTTGAGAAGATCAAGCTCTCCCGCCGCTGTGGCGACGTATTCCATCTGCTCGGACAGCGACATGTTTGCCTTGCCACGTGGCGCCGGGCGGCTGGTCGTGTCGCCCTTGGCCCAGTTAATGAACAGCGGATCTGACGGTGTAAGGCCATCGGAGACGTAGAGGACGTTCAGCAGTGTGCCGTCAATGGTCAGCATGCGCGTCTTCAGGCGCGAATTGGCAGGGTATGCCGACCAGTTGCGGTCGAGCGTGACGCTGGCCGAGCCTTGCGTGAAGTTGCCGGCCGGGGCCAGGGTTGGTCCACCGGCACAGGCAGTCAGCAGCAGTGTCGCGGCCGTCGTGGCCAGACCTATCTTGAGTACGGTTTTCATCATGATGCGGTTCCCCCGGAAGTGTTGATGGCCGTGCCGGCAGCTGGTGCACTGGTCGCCGGCGGCGCGGCGGCAGGCGATGGCGGCACGTGCAGGTTAAGGGTGTCGATCTGGTCTTGGATCATCCAGGCGTCGGTGGCGTCGGGTGCTACAGCCAGATAGGCCTTGAACGCGTCGACGGCTTCTGTTGTCGCCCCAAGACGGCGATACACATCGCCCAGTTGGCGATGGGTTTCCTTGGGGGCGTCAGGATTCTGCAGCGCCGTCTTGTAGGCGGTGATCGCCTTTTCCAGGTCGGACCCGTCGGCGCCGCGCCCACCGCGCAAGCGGTACGCTTCGCCGGCATAGAAGTTAAGCAGGCCTGCGTCTTCGCCATCGACGCTCAGGCGCTTCACCAGCCAAAGCGTCTGGCCATAGTCCTGACGGCGCAAGTCATCTTTCAGCCAGGCAGAGAGGTAGGGGCGAACCTTGCCGCGATAGGCGGCACGGGCGGCCTTGGCTTCCTCCTCGGTGCGCATCGCCGACGCGCCGCCATTGAGCAGGCGCTCCTGCTTTTCGAGCGCGGACAGACGCTCCGTTTCCAGTGGGTGACCACCGAAGACATTGACGCGCGCCGGAGAGCGGCGGACCTTTTCGTAGTCCGATGCGGCGGTTTCATCCAGGCGACTGGCCCAGACGTCCGAAGCCGCGCCCGTGTAATAGCCGGCCTTTTTGATGTACAGCAGGCCGTACGTGTCGGCCTGGCCCTCAGTCTCGCGCGAATAACCGAAATAGGCAGCGACCGTTCCCAGATAGACGATATTGATCAGGCCGCTGGCAATATTGTTGATATTTTGGATCGCCTGGACCGAGCCGGCATTCATCGACGCGCCCATGGCGACGACGGAAAGCAGCATGCTGGCGGCCAGGGCGGCGTTCTGGCCATCCTTGGCAGCCTGGTAGGTCTTGACCGAATGCGAGTGGCGAAAGTGCCCCGCCTCGTGACCCAGTACGAAGGCCAGCTCATCCTCGGTCTGGCAACGCAGCAGGGTGCCGGTCCAGACCTCGGTATAGCCGTTGGGTGCCATGGAAGCGTTGAAAAATGGCCGGTCCATGACGTAAAGGCGCAGGTCGTCGCCAAAAGGCGTGGCGGCCTTGTCCAGAACGCCGTTGACGTAGTCGTGCAGGGCCGCATCGTGATTGCGCTCGCCCGACGTTTTCGCCTTTTGCTCGGCCTTGACGGATTCGGCCCAGATACCGCCCTCCAGCGTCTTTGGCTCGGGCGTCTGGCCGGGCTTGCGCTCGGCAGCGTCTTCCTTGAGGTCCGCATTGAGCTTGTTCAGATCCATGCCGTCTGCGGCATAGGCAGTGACGGGCGCCAGGGCGGTCAGGCTTAAGCCTGACGTCATGAGCTGAGCGAGCGCTACGGGTAGCAGGGCAGCCGCGCCAAGGCGCCTGCGGTAAGAGGTGTGATTGGCTTTTGACATGCGCCGTTCCCCTTGGACGGAATTCAAGGGTTACAGCGGCAGTTTCTGCAGAAGCTTGATCGCAGCGTCATACGCGCCGTCGGCGGTGCGAATGTCGGTACCCGACGGGACGACCATAACTTCGAACCAAACCACCTGGCCGGTTTTCAGATCGACCAGGGTGCCGTACATTACCTGCGAACCAGTGATGATTGGACCGCCCAGCAGGGCCATGCCAACATTGAGTGCCGCGCGGCCGCCGCTTTGGTAGTTGCCGCTTGCATTGAGGAACAAGGCATAGGCGGGAGGCGGCGCCGGATCGGTCGTGGCGGGAATAAGTTTCGAAGCGCCCGAGCCCAGCGTCCAGTCGAAGGTCGGCTTGGTGGGCAGCTTGACGAATTTGTTCATGCCGATTGACTGTGTGACGGCGTCGTTGAGCTTTAGAAGCTGAAGGGCGGACGGATCTTCAAAAGTGGTCACATCGACGCCGGTCGTCTTGTACTTCCTGGCTTCAAGCGATTTGACGAGGGCGGTATTAAGGAATTTTTGCGCGTTCTCGGACCATTCCTGTTTCGGATCGGTAGAGCCGCTGGCGGTAAGCAGGCCGAGTGACACAGTGGGAAGAACGATGAGAACCGACGTGCCTTCGGCAGGCTTGGCAATCTTGGCAACCGTAGGAACGGCCTGAGCGTCGGCCGTCGGCGCCACAGCGGCAAAAGACAGTCCAAGCGCCAGTGCGCCTGCGATCAGCATACGAGTCATGTAGTCCCCCAAAACAATGCGCAGCTTTGTAAGCCATTTCAGATGGTTACAATCTTTCGCGCCCCAGCCCTGCAATCAATAACTCAGGTCATCGCGTGTCACAAGATGGAAATTATGGCCCAGAATGTCCTTGCGAACCATGTTACTTCATTATAGTACTGACTGGTCAGTACGGAACAATTTCATGTCTGAACCGCCCAAACTTGCCCGCGCCCGCCGATCTACGCCGGAGGTGCGCCAGGCCGATATCCTCGACGCCGCTCTGGCGGAGTTCGCTAGCCACGGGTTCGAAGGCGCCCGCGTAGAGGACATCGCCCGTCACGCCCGGGTGTCTAAGGGTACGGTCTATCTCTATTACCCGACCAAGCAGGCCCTGTTCGAAGCCCTGGTCCGCCGCGATATCGCGCCGCGAGTCGCGGCCGCCGTCGGGATACTGAATGACTATAACGGGCCGCTTGAGCCGGTGCTGATGGGCGTGGCGCAGATGGCGTCCGCGGCGATCCGCGACGGGCGTCTGCCGATTTACCCCAAACTGATCATCGCTGAATCCGGGCGCTTTCCGGATCTGGCCCTGTTCTATCGCCGCGAAGTGGTGGGCCAGATGCTGGGGGCGCTCACCGGCTTGTTCGACCGCGCCCTGCAGCGCGGTGAAATCTCTGGCGTGACGGCCGAGATGGCGGCGCACCTGGTCATCGCGCCAGTACTGAAAGCCATGCTGTGGGAGCTGGTCTTCGGCAAGATTGAGGAAAAGCCATTCCCGCCTGAGCCCTATCTGAAAGCCCATATCCAGGTCTTCCTGCGCGGTTTGAACCATAAGGAGCCGTCCAATGCGTAAGCTTGCCCTGGTCAGCCTGCTGGCGCTGGCCGCTTGTTCGGAGACTCCTGGCGATACCTATAGCGGCTACGTCGAAGCCCAGGCCGTGACCGTCGCCGCGCCGCAGTCGGGATGGCTGGCGGCGGTTGCTGTCGATCGCGGTGATGCCGTGCGGCTGGACCAGCCCCTGTTCCGGCTGGATGCTGCCCAGGCCGGGCATGTGCTGGCCGGCGCCGAACTCCGCGCCGAAGCCGCCGCCGCCAACGCGCAGGATCTGGCCAAGGGGGCACGCGAGGCCGAGATCGCGCCCCTGATCGAGCAGCGCAAGCAGGCGATGGCGCAGTTGGAATTGGCTCGCTCCAACCAGGCGCGTTATGCCAAACTGGAGCCTAAGGGTTTCGTGTCGGCGGCGCAGATGGACACCTTGCGCGCCACGACGCGCTCGGCCGAAGCGGCGGTGGGGGCGCTCGACAAGCAGATCGCCGACCTCAGACTGGCGGCGCGCGACGACCAGCAAAGAGCGGCCGAGGCCCAGGCGCGCGCCAGTCAGGCAGATGTCGCCCAGGCTGAGTGGACGGTCAGCGATCGCGACGTCAAGGCGCGGCTGGAGGGACGGGTCGAGGAGCGTCTGCGTGAACCGGGGGAGTTCGTCGCCCAAGGCGCACCAGTCCTGACTGTCCTGCCAAAGGGGCGGCAGTTCGTTCGGTTCTATGTTCCTCAGGCCGACTTGCCGAAGTTTAGCGTGGGCAGGGTGGTCAAGGTGACCTGCGACGGCTGCGCCTCAGGGCTGACGGCCAAGGTGCGCTATGTGTCGCGCGAGGCCGAGTTCACACCGCCGGTCATCTATAGTGTCCGCGAGCGCCAGAAGCTGATGTTTCTGATCGAGGCGACACCGGCTCGGCCTGAGGCCTTGCATCCGGGACAGCCAGTCGATGTGGCGCTGTGATGGAAGAGGCTGTATGCAATTTAGCTTTTCCTTCCCCGTTTACGGGGAAGGTGGATTTTGGCGGCGCTAAGCCGGCAAAAGACGGAAGGGGGATACGTAAACAGCGACAGGATTCGGTCAGGGAAGAACGGGGCTCTCCCCCTTCCGTCACGCCGCTGACGCGTCGCGCCCATGGCTTGCGAAAGCTATGCTTTCGCTGGCGCCAAACCCGCGTAAACGGGGAAGGAAGGAGCGGCGGCGATGTCTGACGCTCCCTCCGACCTCGCCATAGATGTGCGCGGGATGACCAAGACCTTCGGTAAGCGCACAGCCGTTGACCATGTCGATATCGCTATGCCGCGCGGCCAGGTTTGGGGCTTCCTCGGGCCCAACGGCTCGGGGAAGACGACGACGATCCGCATGCTGTGCGGACTGCTAAGGCCCGATGCGGGGCAGGGGACGTGTCTCGGCTACGACATCCTGAAGCAATCGCGGGAGATTAAGCGCCAGGTCGGCTACATGACGCAGAAGTTTTCTTATTGGGAAGATCTGTCGATCCGCGAGAACCTGGAATTCGTCGCCAATCTCTATGGCATCAAGAACCGCCGCCAGGTTATCGATCAGGCCCTGGAAGACCTGGGGCTCACCACGCGCCAGAAGCAACTGGCAGGTACGCTGTCGGGCGGCTGGAAACAAAGGCTGGCGCTTGCCGCCTGTACGCTGCACGACCCCAAGATGCTGATGCTGGATGAGCCGACCGCCGGGGTCGACCCACAGGCGCGGCGCGATTTCTGGGACCAGATCCATCGACTGTCGGCCCGGGGTTTAACCGTGCTTGTGTCTACCCACTACATGGACGAGGCCGAACGCTGCGACCAGATCGTCTATATCGCCTACGGCAAGCTGATGACACAAGGCCGCGTCGAGGACATCATCGCCAACAGCGGGCTTTATACGTTCGTGGCCGAAGGGGCGGGCGTGCGCGACCTGATGGAAAAGTTGCGCGGCCAGCCGGGCGCGGACCACGTCGCTTACTTCGGCAATGCCCTGCACGTTTCCGGCGGTGATATCGGCGCATTGCGCAATCTGGTTGCGCATTATTCCGGCATGCCCGGTATTCAATGGCGTCAAATGCGGCCAAGCCTGGAAGATATTTTCATCCACCTGATGGGGCAATCCACCGACAATGGAGGCGGCCGCTGATGTTTGCACCTGTGCGGCGCATCGGCGCCATCCTCAACAAGGAGTTCATCCAGATCGTCCGCGACCGGCTGACCTTCGCCATCATGCTGGTCCTGCCGATCCTGCAACTGGTGCTGTTCGGGTTCGCGATCAATTCCGATCCGCGTCACCTGCCGACCGTGCTTTATCTTGAGGACGACTCCGCGATCGTTCGTTCGCTGGCATCGGGCCTGCAGAATTCGAGCTATTTCGATATCCGGGAGCGGGTGACCAGTGCCGACGCGGCCACAAGAAAGCTCCAGAGCGGCGAGGCGGCCTTTGTCATCACCGTGCCGGCAGGCTTTACGCGCGACATGCTGCGCGGCGACCGGCCGCAACTGCTGATCGAAGCCGATGCATCGGACCCGTCGGCGGCGTCGAATGCGGTGGGCATGATCCAGATGATCGTCCAGTCGTCGCTAAAGCGGGACCTAACCGGGCAATGGGCGTCGCTGGCGCAAGGGCCGATGCCGGTCGAGATCGTCGTTCACCGCAAGTACAATCCCGAAGGCATCTCCCAGTACAATATCGTCCCAGGACTGCTGGGCGTGATTCTCACCATGACCATGGTAATGATCACCTCGATCGCCATGACGCGCGAGACCGAACGCGGCAATATGGAGAACCTCTTGGCTATGCCGGCGCGGCCGTGGGAGGTCATGGCCGGCAAGATCTCCCCTTATGTGGTGGTCGGTGTCGTCCAGACCCTGATCGTGCTTCTGGCGGCGCACTACGTCTTCCACGTGCCGTTCATCGGTTCTCTGTGGCTGTTGAGCCTGGGTGTCGGCCTGTTCATCATCGCCAACCTGGCGGTCGGCTTTACCTTTTCGACCGTGGCGCGCACCCAGATGCAGGCCATGCAGATGACCTTCTTCTTCTTCCTGCCGTCGATCATGCTGTCGGGCTTCATGTTTCCATTCCGCGGCATGCCGGAGTGGGCTCAGGCGATAGGCCAGGTCTTTCCGCTGACACACTTCCTTCGGATCGTTCGCGGCGTCATGTTGAAAGGCGCCGACTGGGCCGCCATGTGGCCCAGCATCTGGCCGATCTTGGTCTTTATCGCCGCCGCGACGACGATTGCCATGATGCGTTACAGGTCGACGCTGGACTAAGTTATTTCGTCATCTTGCTTTTGATGATGGCCATCAAGGGGCCATTGCGCGGTGTCTTGTCTGCCTTGCCTTGTTCGCGCAGGTAATAGACCTGGCCGGCGGGGAATTCCGGTGGGATTTCGTAATCCATGGCGTCCCATTGTTCGCGGAAGCTGTAAAAGGCCCAGTGCGCGCCATGGCTGTTCAGCGTGTCCATGACATCGTTCAGATAGGCGCCGCAGTCCTTCCACACGCGTACGCAGCCGAATTCGGCCGCCACCATCCGCGTCACCGGCACGCCGTTGGCCTTCGCCCAGTCGAATGGCTCGGCCAGGAAGTCCTGCATCGCCGTCTTGTCAAAGGTCAGGGTCTTGCCGCCCCATTCGACGGTCGAGCCCGGATAGGGCAGTTGCGGCGTGCGCTTGATCTGCGGCGAGCTGGTGATGTTCCACGGCTCGTACATGTGGAAGGCGTAGAGGATCTTGTCGTCCTTCAGTGGTGTCCAGTAGCTGAAGCTCCAGGCATTGGCGTACCAGCCGCCGTCGAGCATGATGGGCGTCGCGCCATCGACCTCGCGCACCGCCGCGATCACCTGTTCGTAAAAGGCCGGCAGGTCATGGGTCGTGCCCTTGTGCGTGGCGTACCAGGCCTGGCGGATCTCCGGGGCGGCGTGTTCATCCAGCCCCATGCCCTTTTCCGGCGTCGGTTCGTTGATCAGATTATAGCCGGCCAGCGCCGGATGGTCCTTCAGCGCCGTGGCCAGGTCGTGCCAGAAAGCGGCTGACTGGTCCCAGTATTTGCGATCATTCCACAGACGATCGTCCTGCTTGTTATTATTCTGCTGGACCCAGCGGTTGCCGGGCAGGGACAGGGGCACGACGACGACCTTGAGGCCGGCGGCATGGGCGGCGTCCATTGTCTTTTTGAGCGTCGCCAGATCCGAGGCGGGAATGCCTTTGTATTCGTCGGCATCGCCGATCAGGAAGTCGCGGCCTTCGCCTTTCCACTTTGAGAATGTCAGACGGACCCAGGTCGCGCCTGTGGCCTTGAGTGCGCGGAAATAGGCTTCGTCGGGCGGCGATTCGTTGAAGCAGTTGCTGCCGTGCCGCGGCGTGTCCCAGAAGGCGATGTCGGCGGCCGCGACCGGGGAGGCGACCACCGACGTGGCGAGCAGCAACGCTGCGGCGCCCATGACCTTAGCAATGAACGCACGCCGTCTCTCCCATGATGTTTCTTGCCATCATGGCGCAAGCGGGGACAGCTGCCAAGTGGTTAGGACTGTACCGGCAGGCCTGCGGCCATCCACGCCTTGATGCCGCCGGCCAGGTGTTCGTGGACGTCGATGCCAGCGGCCTGGGCCTGACGGGCGGCCGTGACCGAGCGCACGCCGCCGGCGCACTGAAGAACCACGCGCTTGCCCGGTTCGGACGGTAGGGCGGCTGGATCGAAGGTCGATAGCGGCAGGTTGACAGCGCCTGCGATGCGGACAGAGTCGAACTCGTGCGGTTCGCGCACGTCGACCAGCAGGATTTCACCCGCTTCGAGCGCGGCGTGGACGGTTTCAGGGCTCAAATCGACGACACCGGCCATATGGACCTCCTGTAGCAAAAATCGGATTCATGCGTTTTCCGGCGGGGAGCGGCCGATGTCAATCGCGATAAGTCATACATTTCTGCTGCTTTCCTTGCTGGATAGCGCTAACACGTCCGTTCAAATGACGCGACCCGAAGCGTCCGGAGACAATTATGCTGAAACTGAAAGGCCTTGTGGCTGCTGCGTCCTTGCTTGCTCTCGCGGGGACGGCTTTTGCGGAAGCGACCGCTTATGACTGGAAAACCATTCCCCTGGGCGGCGGCGGGTTCGTCGATGGTTTCCTTTATCATCCGACAGCGAAGGATATCCTTTATGTCCGCACAGATGTTGGCGGATCGTACCGCTTCGACTACGCCAATAAGCGCTGGATCCCGCTCATGGACGGCTTCGGCAGGGACGACTGGGATTGCTTCGGCACCCTGGCCCTCGCCGTAGATCCGCAGAATGCCGACCGGCTCTATGCGACGTGCGGCCTGTATCTGAATCCGCGCGGACCGAGTGCCGATGTCATCCGCTCCGAGGATCGTGGCACGACCTGGCAGAAAACGGTTCTGCCGTTCAAGCTGGGCGGCAATGCGTTGGGGCGTGGCACGGGCGAGCGGCTGATGGTCGATCCAGAAAATGGCGACCGTATCTTCCTTGGCACCAACCGCGACGGCCTGTGGATGAGCCTGGACCGCGCCAAATCGTTTCAGAAGGTCGAAGGCTATACCGAGGCCGGCGTGACCTTCGTCCTGTTCGGTGACGGCATCATCTATGCCGGATCGGGCACCAATCTTCAGGAATGGCAGGGCTCAGGCGGCGGCGGTGTCTTCTGGTCGAAGGACGGTGGCAAAACCTTCAGCTTGATCCCGGGGTCGCCGGAACTGATCCCTTTCCAGGCGGCGGTCGATAAGGACGGCACGCTTTACGTCACCTTCGCCGATGGCCTGGGGCCGCATGGGGTGACCCATGGCGCGGTCTGGAAACTGTCTCCGTCGGGCACATGGACCGATATTTCACCGGCGAAGCCCAGCAAGGAGGTCCGCTTCGGCTATGCGGGGCTGGACCTGCAAGGCGGCACCCTGGTCGTATCGACCTCCAACCGCTACGCCACTTCGGACGACCTCTATGTCAGCCGCGATGGCGGCAAAAGCTGGTCGGGCGTGGGCGCGCAAGCCAAACACGAATACAGCCAATATCCGTGGCTGATCAACTACATGAGCGGTGACGACGAGGACGCCGAGTCGCGCAACCATATGGGCCACTGGCTCGACGCGGTTAAGATCAATCCGCACAATCCGGACGAACTGGTCTACGGCACGGGGTACGGCGTCTGGATGACCAGGGACCTGGGCAAGGCCGGCAGGAATGGCGAGGTCCGCTTCGACTTCACCAATGACAATCTTGAGGAAACGGTGGTGCTGGGCCTCGAAAGCCCGCCGGAAGGCCCGCGCGTCCTGATGGCGGCGGGTGACATCGGCGGCACGGCTTTTGACGATTTCTCGAAGACGCCGTCGCACGGCCTGTTCACGCCGATGAACAAGACCAACCAGTCGGTGGCCTTTGCCGCGTTGAAACCCACGACGATCGTGCGCAGTGTCGATAGCGAAACGACGCGCGGCTACATATCGTTCGATGGCTCCGAAACCTGGCAGCCCTTGCCGTCGGTGCCGAAACCGATCGATACTGCCGACTGGCACGCGCATCGCGCCGGCAAGATCGTGATCTCGGCCAAGGCGACGTCGCTGGTCTGGGTGCCGGAAAATGAACCGGCCTGGTACTCAAAGGACCTGGGCAAGAGTTGGGCGCTGTCGAAGGGCTGGATGGCACATGAACGCGGCCAGGAAGCGATAGCAGACAAGGTACTGGACGGCGTCTATTACGCTTTTGACAAGAGGGCCGGGACTGTCCTGATCAGCCGGAATCACGGTGAAAGCTTTGCCCCTTACACGACAGACCTGCCGAAGTTCGGCGGTGGGCAGTTGCGGGCGGTGCCGGGTCTGAAGGAGGAGTTGTTCCTGGCGGCCGGCGATGGCGGGCTGTTTCGTATCGTGGACGGCCAGGTTCGCGCCAAGTCTGAAGCCGTCACTGCGGCCTGGCAGGTGACTTTCGGCAAGGCGGCGCCCGGCAAGACCTATCCGACCGTCTTCCTGTGGGGAAAGGTCAGCGGCGAAGAGGGATTGTGGCGCTCGATCGACGGTGGCGAGGCGTGGACGCGCATCAACACCGACGCCACGCGATTCGGCCAGATGCGTGCGATTGCCGGAGATCCAAGGACGTTCGGTGTACTCTATATTTCGCCGGACGGGCGCGGCACGATGGTGGGACGGCCGAAAAACTAAAGGTGTGGGGCATGGCCCCACACCTTGTCCTAATCAGTATGTGCGCGTCATATTCAGCACAAACGCCGGCCCCAGATGCACGACCTGCTTGCCGGTGTTCAACTGGACAACGAACATCAGCTTGCCTTTTTCGTAGTCGGCGTCAGCGATCGCTTCCAGCGTGTACATTTTCCACTCTGAAGTCAGGTCGAAACTGGTGTCGGCAACAGCACGATACGGCGCTTCATTGATTTGCAGCCGTCCTGGAACGCGGACCGTACCGCTGTCCGACTTGCCCTTGAGCCAGATCGCGCAGACAAGCTTGTCGCCCTTGGTGATCTTCTGGTTGACCTCGACTTGGGCTGCGCCATCCCATGGATTGCCGTTGCCGGTCGCCTTGATCTCGACAGCCTGACCACCCTGGACCGAAGCGTCCTTGACCTTCTTGTTGGTCTGGCCCGAACCATAGATCTGGTACGATCCGATGTTCGGGTTGCTGACCAGGCGTTTGGTGATATCGTCCTCGGCGTGGGCCGCGAACGGCGCAGCAATGAGCATGGCGGCAGCCGCCATGACACTGATAATTTTCATGTTTCCCTCCAGGCTTTACGCAGAACTTTTTCGTTGGAGGAATGAGGCTACACCCGGTTACGGTTTTTGACCATAGGCGTAGACGCCGATCACCGTCCCGACAAAACCGCCGGCCTTGTTCGTTGACAAATTGGTCACATCGACGTCACTGGCGACATTTATCCCGTTACCGTAGCTGAAGCTGGCCTTGCCCGCCGCCAGCTTGACCGTGAGCTTGAGGTTCTCGCCGGGCGAGGGGATGGACGCCACCGTCACGCCATCGCGTGGTTCAGTCTTGCCGGCGCGCCGGGTGACTTCCAGAACCTCTTTTCCACCGCGCTTGGTGACGCCGAAAAAGACGTAATAGTCGTCGTTTTGCAGGGCCAGGATGCCGGCACGGTCACCATCCTTTATCGGGTTGAAATCCACCTTGGTGGAGAACTCGGCATTCATGTGCTGCTGGCGCTGGCCTGTGAAGGCCGGAGCCGATTTGACATCGCCAAACGCTTCGGGCAGCGCTTTCAGCGTCACCGTCTTGCCGCTGCTGCCGCTCGTGAGAAACTCCGTCTTCGGTGTTCGCACCTGCAGCCAGGTGAGGGGATTGTAACCGGTGGTCGCGACCGTATTGCGCTGGCCTTTAACGGCCCCCTTCGGCAGATCCACGACATGCGGAATAGCCTTGCCGTGCTCAAGGATCACGGGCCATTTGGCGTCGCCGTCGACGACCCACTTGACCGGCAGCAGGAAGGTTTCGCGGCCGGTATTGTAAAGGTCGCCTTCATAGGGCTGGGTCGCCAGGAAGATCGAATACCAGTCGCCCGCTGGCGTCTGCACCAGGTCGGCATGGCCGGCGGAGGTGATGGGCGCGGGGCGGTTCGGATCGAGATCGCGCTGGGTCAGGATCGGGTTGCCGCGCCACGGCTCATACGGCCCCCAGACCGATTTCGAACGCAGGATGACCTGCGAATGGTTGACCGAGGTGCCGCCTTCGGCCGCCATCAGATAGTAGGCGCCATCGACCTTGTAGACGTGCGGGCCTTCGATCCACACCGGCTTCTTGGAGAGGTCGACGCCGCCATTGATGACCTGCTTTTTAGGACCGACAGTGGTGAGCGCCTTCGGGTCGAACTCCTGCATCCAGATGGCGCGGTGGCCGTCATACAAGGTCTCGCCTTCGGGCGCGTCATTCCAGACCATATAGGCCTTGCCGTCGTCGTCCCAGAAGATCGACGGATCGATGCCGCCGAACGGTAGCCAGACGGGATCGGACCACGGGCCCTTGGGGTCCTTGGCGGTGATGACGAACTGGCCCTTGCAGTCGACGCAGGTATTGACGATGTAGAAGGTGCCGTCGTGGTGGCTGATGGCAGGGGCGAACACCCCGCGCGACGTCGCGAGTCCCGAAAAGTCGAGTTGGCCGGGCCGGTCGATGGCATTGCCGATCTGCGTCCAGTTGACGAGGTCGGTCGAATGCCACACCGGAATGCCCGGATAATAGGCGAAGGTCGAATTGACCATGTAATAGTCATTGCCGACGCGCTCGATCGACGGGTCGGGATAATAGCCCGGCAGGATCGGATTCTCGTACGATTTCGACGGATCGAACGCCTTGCCGTCGAGGTGGCTTTGGCTGTCATAGCGGATGTCGCTGAATACCGCCTGCCCCGCAGGGGCGGCAAGTGCGGGGGCGGCCGCGATCAGGGCGGCGAAGGTAAGGACGTATTTCATGATTACCTCGCTGGCGCGGCTTTGAAGGCTGCCGCAAGGGCGTCGTAGATGGGCTTGGGTTTGCCGTCGGCATCGAACGGCGTGGGCCGCAGCGGCAGCTTGTCTGTGCGCGGTGAGAAACCCTGCAGCCAGGAATACTTGTCCGTAATGGTCCAGATCAGGAAGTCCTTGACCTGCTTGTAGCTGAGCGTCGTGTCGAGATATTCGCGCGCGACCTTGGCCGCCATGGCGTCGCGCGTGGCGATATCGGCCGGCAGGTAGCGGTCATTGACGTCGAACTCGGTAACCAGCAGATCATATCCGAGGCTGGTGACGCCATCCAGGAAGGCGCGCCATTCTGTGGCCTGTCCCAATG
Organism: uncultured Asticcacaulis sp.; assembly: GCA_965650705.1. Taxonomy (GTDB): domain Bacteria; phylum Pseudomonadota; class Alphaproteobacteria; order Caulobacterales; family Caulobacteraceae; genus Asticcacaulis. Next base: position 20,162 of record CBFGPQ010000024.1, read on the forward strand.
TCAGATCGTGGTCCGTGCCGATGTGGCCCTGAACGCCCAGAGCATCGACCTGGATCTTGTTATCGTGGAACCAGCGCATCAGGGTCAGCACGCCCTGGCGGTGTTTTTCGCCACCCTTTTCCCAGCCCATATAGTCATTGTAGACCAGCTGCGTCTTGGGCAGGCGTTCGCGCGCCACTTCAAAGGAAATGCGCAGGGCATCCATGCCCAGGATACGTGAGAACACGTTGCTGCGCACTTCGCCGGTCGCCGGATCGACGGTCTCGTTGACGACGTCCCAGGACACCAGTTGGTCGCCATAGTGGTCGGCGATCTTGGCCACATATTCGCGCAGCATTTTTTCAGCGGCGACCTTAGGCTGAGCACCGAAATCATAAGACTTCAGCCACTGCGGCATGTATTCATCGCGCGCCCAGAAGATGGTGTGGCCGCGCATGGCGATGTTGTTGGCCTTGGCGAAATCGTGGATACGGTCGGCGGGGCCGAAATTGTAGTCCGTCGCATTCTTGTTGTGCGTGACGTACATCTTCAATTCGTTTTCGGGAACCATGATATCGCATTCCCGCACGATCAGTTCCTGAACCTTGGGATCATTCAGCGCGCCGAATCCGACGGCAGTACCGAATCGGATGCCCTTGGCGCGGGCGAGGGCTCCCAGCGAGCTATCGGCGGCGCGGGCCTGGGCAAGCGACGGGGCGGCCATGGCGGCTGCGCCAAGCAGGCTTAAGGTGGCGCGGCGGTTGAAGGCGGAGAGGGGGCGGTGCATAGAGATTTCCCTGTTGCGTTTTTTTCTGTTACCGCTAACACTTGCATCATCGCGGCTTGACGTCAACATACCGGGACGAGACGTCAGACCAATATCACGCAAATCTGTTTTACCCCGGCAAGATCCCGTGCGAGGATCACCGAAAATAACCGTTCAGGGGAGATATCATGACCGAATCCTTTAATCCATCGCGCCGCGCTTTTGCCGCTGGCGTCAGCGCTTTCGCACTGGCCATCGGCGCCGCTACTGCCGCTGGCGCCGCCGCCAAAAAGAAGGCCGCCAAGGGCGACACGCCGCTTTACAAGGACGCATCCGCGTCGGTTGAGGCCCGCGTTGATGACCTCTTGAAGCGTATGACGCTCGAGGAAAAGGTCGCCCAGATGCTGTGTATCTGGCAGAAGAAAGGCGACATTCAGAACGCCAAGGGCGACTTCGACCCGGCCAAGGCTTCGACGGCATTCCCGAATGGTCTCGGCATGATCGCGCGTCCGTCCGACCGTGTCGGCGTAAATGTGGCGACAGGCGCCGGCGACAATGGCGCCGTGGCCAATCGTGGTCCGGAAGAAACCGCCGTCTATGTCAATGCTGCGCAGAAATGGGCGGTCGAAAAGACTCGCCTCGGCATTCCGATGTTTATGCACGAAGAAAGTCTGCACGGCTATGTCGCCCGCGAATCGACCTCCTTCCCGCAGGCGATCGCCTTGGCATCCAGCTTCGATCCGGACATGGCCCAGCGCATTTTCAGTGTCTGTGCCAAGGAGATGCGCGCGCGCGGTACCAATCTGGCGCTGGCGCCGGTCGTCGACGTGGCCCGTGATCCACGTTGGGGCCGTATCGAGGAAACCTATGGTGAAGATCCGCATGTTTGCGGTGTGATGGGCAAGGCGGCCGTGCTCGGCTTCCAGGGTGACAGCCTGCCGCTGGCCAAGGACAAGGTGTTCGCCACGCTCAAGCACATGACCGGCCACGGCGAGCCGCAGAACGGCACCAATGTCGGTCCGGCGCAGGTCTCCGAGCGCGTGCTGCGCGAAGATTTCTTCCCGCCGTTCGAAAAGATCGTCAAGGAAACCAAGATCGCGGCGGTCATGCCGTCCTATAACGAGATCGACGGTATTCCGTCGCACGCCAACAAGTGGCTGCTCACCACCATCCTGCGCGGTGAGTGGGGCTTCAAGGGCGTGACCGTCTCCGACTATTTCGCTATCAACGAAATGATCTCCCGCCACAAATTGGTGGCCGACGTCACCGAGGCCGGCTACCGCGCCCTCAAGGCCGGCGTCGATATCGAGACCCCGGATGGCGCCGCTTATCCCAAGCTGGTCGATCTGGTTAAGGCCGGGCGCGTCAGTGAGGCCGAAATCGATGCCGTTGTGCACCGTATCCTGGAACTAAAGGTCCAGGGCGGCCTGTTCGAAAACCCCTATGTTGACGCCAAGAAGGCGGCCGGTCTGACAGCAACGCCAGACGCCATCGCGCTCGCCCGTGAAGCGGCGCAGAAGTCGGTCGTTCTGCTCAAGAACAATGGCCTCTTGCCACTCGACGGCAAGAAGGTCGGCAAGGTCCTGGTGCTCGGCACCCACGCCAAGGACACGCCCATCGGTGGCTACTCCGATATTCCGCGCAAGGTCGTCTCCATCCTTGAAGGCGTCGAGGCCGAGGGCAAGACACAGGGCTTCCCGGTGGCTTATTCTGAAGCCGTGCGCATCACCGAACAGCGGATCTGGGGCCAGGACCAGGTCAATTTCACACCCGAGGACGTCAATCGCAAGCTGATCGCCGACGCTGTCGAAGCGGCGAAGTCGGCCGACACCATCATCATGGTGCTGGGCGACAACGAAATGACCTCGCGCGAAGCCTGGGCCGACAACCATCTTGGCGACCGCGACTCGCTGGACCTGATGGGCCAGCAGAACGACCTGGCCAAGGCGATTTTCGACCTGAAGAAGCCGACGGTCGTCTTCCTGCTCAATGGCCGTCCGCTATCGGTCAACCTCCTGGCCGAGCGCGCCGATGCGCTGGTCGAAGGCTGGTACCTCGGCCAGGAAACCGGCGGGGCCGCCGCCGACATCCTGTTCGGCCGCGCCAATCCGGGCGGCAAGCTGCCGGTCACCATCGCGCGCAGCGTTGGCCAGCTGCCGGTCTACTATAACCACAAGCCAACGGCCCGCCGTGGCTACCTGGCCGGTGAAACCAAGCCGCTCTATCCGTTCGGCTATGGTCTGAGTTACACGACCTTCGACATCTCGGCGCCGGTCCTGTCGGCCGCGACGATTGCGCCGAATGGAACTGTCAATGTCTCCGTCGAAGTTACCAATACCGGCAAGCTTAAGGGCGACGAGGTCGTGCAGCTCTATATCCGCGACGACGTCTCTTCGGTGACCCGTCCGGTCAAGGAACTGAAGGGCTTCAAGCGCGTCACGCTGGAACCCGGCCAAAAGCAGACCGTGTCCTTTACCATCACGCCGGCGGAACTTCAGTTCTACAACACGGACATGCAGCGCGTCGTCGAGCCTGGCACCTTTACGATCTCGGTCGGACCGAATAGCGTGGACCTGAAGACGGCGACCCTGACGGTCGCCTGACCGGAGGGGTATCATGGACAGACAAAGGCGGAACCTGCTGGCGGCGGCGCTGACGGGCGTGGCGGGCTTGGGCGTAACAAAGGTGGTGGCGGCGCAGACCCTGCCGCCGGTTCCACCGCTGCCCGCGATCAAGAGTGACGAGCCGGACATTGAGGCCGTCAAGGCGGCGCTCAAGCGCGCCAGCGACTCATCGCTGGGCCTGGAACCTGTCGGCGAGGACTGGGCCGGCCTTCACCGCTATCGCAAGGACAATGCCCGGGTGAAGACCCTGCCGGCCTCAGCCCGCCAGGCCGTGTTCATGGGCGATTCCATTACCGACGCCTGGCCACACAATGCACCCGCCTTCTTCGACAGCCACGGCTTTGTCGGCCGCGGCATCAGCGGCCAGGTCTCGGCGCAGATGGTGCTGCGCTTCGGTGCGGAGGTTATCGATCTCAAGCCCCGTATTGTCCACATCCTGGCGGGGACCAACGACATTGCTGAAAATCGTGACCCCTACGACTTCGAGCAGACGACGCGCAACCTGTCGGCCATGACGGCGATGGCCCGGGCCAATGGTATCCGGGTAGTCATGGGCTCAGTGCCGCCGGCAACCAGCTTCGGCTGGAAGCCGGAACACGGTAACCCCGCCGCAGAGATCAAGGCGCTGAACGTCTGGATCAAGGCGCATTGCAAGGCCCACGGCTTTGTCTACGCCGACTACTGGCCTGTGCTGGCCATGGCCGACGGCGGGTTGAAACCGCAGTTGGGCTCTGACAGCGTCCATCCCAATGCCGCCGGCTATGCCGTTATGGCACCTGTTGCCCTGGCCGCGATCGAGGCGGCATTGAAAACCTGAAAGACGGACCCATGTCACGATCCCTGTTGACGATCCTGCGCAGTTTGATGTTTGCCGCGGTCGTGACTTTAAGTGGAACGGCCGGAGCCGCTTTTGCGGCCTGCGCGGGGGCGGTCACGGTCTGTCCGGAAAGCGTGCCGGGGGCGTTCCGGCTTGTTTCAGGCGGCAAGCCCGCCACCGTCTATGTCGATGCCGATGCACCCGCACCTGTGGTCCGTGTCGCGGCCGATTTCGCCGCCGACCTGGAACGCGTGTCGGGCCAGCCGGCCAAGGTCGTGAATTCACTCGATGGCGTAAGCGGCGACGTAGTGATCGTCGGCCAGGCGGGACAATCGGCGTTGGTCGACCGTCTGGTCAAGGACAAGGCCCTGGCCGGTCAATGGGAAGCTTATAGCCAAAGCGTCGTCAAAAGCCCTGCCAAAGGCATCGATCGCGCGCTCGTCATCGCCGGGTCCGATCCGCGCGGCACGGTTTACGGCATCTACGATGTATCAGCAAAAATGGGCGTATCGCCATGGTACTGGTGGGCGGATGTGCCGGTCAAACGCCAGGCCGATGTCGCGGTGACGGCGGGAGCGCGCTCGGACAAGCCGGTGGTGAAATATCGTGGCTTCTTCATCAATGACGAAGAGCCGGCCTTCGGCAACTGGGCGCGCGAAAAATTCGGCGGCATCAATTCGAAACTGTATGCCAAGGTCTTCGAACTGAACCTGCGCCTGAAGGGCAATTACCTGTGGCCGGCCATGTGGGGCAAGGCGATCGCTGACGACGATCCGGAAAGCCTGAATGTCGCAAGCCAGTATGGAGTCATTCTCGGAACCTCTCACCACGAGCCCATGACACGGGCGCACGACGAATGGCACCGCCATAAGGAAGGCGGCGTTACCGGCGGCAAATGGGACTATCGCACCAATGCCGAAAACCTGCGGGCCTTCTGGCGCGGTGGGATCGAGCGTGCCAAGATCCACGAGAATATCATCACGCTCGGCATGCGCGGCGACGGCGACGAACCGATGAGCGAGGGCACGGCGACCGCGCTTCTGGAGCAGATCGTCGCTGACCAGCGTAAGATTATCGAAGATGTCACGGGCAAGCCGGCCGACCAGACGCCGCAGGTCTGGGCGCTGTATAAGGAAGTGCAGGACTATTACGACCACGGCATGCGCGTACCGGACGACGTGACGCTTTTGTTCGCCGACGACAACTGGGGCCAGATCCGCCGTCTGCCCGATCCGAAGGCCCCGCCGCGCAAGGGCGGCTACGGCATCTATTATCACTTCGACTATGTCGGGGGCCCAAGAAACTATAAATGGCTGAACACCAACCAGATCGAGAAGACCTGGCAGCAGATGGCGCTGGCGCGCGAAGCCGGCGCCGACCGTCTGTGGATCGTCAATGTCGGCGACATCAAGCCGATGGAATTCCCATTGAGCTTCTTCATGGACATGGCGTGGGACCCCGACGCCATGACGCCCGTCGCGCTCAAGGCCTATCCTCAGAAATGGGCGGCGCAGCAGTTTGGTGCTGACCAGGCGTGGGGTATCGGCCAGTTACTGACGCGTTCAAGTCAGTACGCCGCGCGTCGCAAGCCGGAATTGCTGAACCCTGATCTGTTCATGGCGGATAGCGATTTTCGCCGGATGACGCAAAGCTACGCCAATCTCAAACAGGGCGCCTATGAAATTGGGGCCAAGCTGCCGGATGACGCGCAAGATGCCTGGTTCCAACTGGTCCAGCACCCAATCGAGGCCAATGCCAATCTTTATGAGCTTTACGATCGCGTGGCGCGCAACCGCAGGCTGGCCAAGGTCAACGATCCGTCGGCCAATGACGAGGCCACAGCGGCGCGTTGGGCGTTCGCGCGCGACCGCCAGATCGCCGAGCAATACCATACGCTGAATGGCGGCAAGTGGAACCATATGATGTCGCAAACGCACATCGGCTATACCTACTGGCAGCAGCCCGATACAGACGTCATGCCGGAACTGAAGACGGTTCCCGCCGATGCAAAGCCACCGGCCAGTATCAATGTATCATTGCCCGCACCGCCGCCCGTGGTCGGCAAGGCCGGACATTATGTCGAACAGAACGGTTTTATCGCCATCGAAGCCCCGCACTACAGCCGCAAGTTCGACGGCAAGGTGAAGTGGACGACCATCCCCAATCTTGGCCGCACGCTGGGCGCGGTCCTGACCCTGCCGCAGACCGCGCCGGCCAGCGATCCGGTCAAGGACAAGGTCCGGCTTGAATACGATATCCAGACGTCCAAAGACGCCGATGCGACCCTGCACGTCTATCTGACGCCAACGCTCGATACGGCCGGCAAGGGCGGGCTGAAGTTCGCCGTGTCGATCGACGACCAGCCGCCGCAGACCTTCAGCTTCAACCTGATCCCGGACAAGCCCGACTGGAACCAGGCCGTCTCCAACAACATCCATGTCATCAAAGTGCCGTTCAACGGCCTGAAGGCTGGCCCACACACCCTGAAATACTACCGCATTGACGGCAATGTCGTGCTCCAGCGCCTTGTGCTGGATACCGGCGGCCTAAAGCCCACCTATCTCGGACCGGCGGAAAGCGCTGTTGCCAAATGAACTTCCAATAGCACACCTTGGAGGTAGCCCACTCCGGAACTGGTAACGCTTTGATGCGCAACGTGATGCCGTAGGGGAAGCAACCTCTGCTAGGCTGGCAAAAAAAGCCACATTGAGTTCCAGAGACCATGACACGCCCGCCCGACCATCCGTTGCGCCTGACGCTGACGGAGCTGATGCACGAACGCGCCCTGCCGATCTTCTCAGGCCCGGTGGCCGTCCGTTCCTGGGTCTATCTGGTCGACGACGCCGAGCGCCCGGCCGAGGCCGCCTGGATCGGCAGCCTCGACAACGAGGGCGGGGCATCGACGCACGGCCGGCTGGCGGTGATCACTCCGGATGGCGGCCGCATCTGGGAGCGCCACGGCGAATTCTCGACCTGGCTGAGCTTTACAACCGCGCTCGATGCCGAGGCCGAAGCCGAAAAAGGGCTGGGCTTCTGCGCCGTCCGAACCGCCGATTTCGACTGGCTTAGCGGTGCGCCGGGAACCGTTTTTCGCAGTGTCGAAATCTCGGTCATGCCGCTTCCTCCGGCGCCCGATGCCTTGGCGGCCGCCATCGACCTGACGGGCGCCGTCTGTTGCGAGGTCTTCGACGGCAAGGCGCGCATCTGGAGCGATTTCCGCGGCCATGAGGGCGGGGCAGGGCGCATCTATATCCACGACAAGGGCCTGCGCAATGACGAGTTGTCGCGCCTGCTGCAAAGCCTGATCGAGATCGGCCACTATCGCAAGCTGGCGCTCCTGGGCTTTCCGGTGGCGCGCGAACTGATGGCGTGGCTGAAGGGCGCAGAGGGACGGCTGGCCGGAATTACGCGTGACATGGCCGACCGGCCGGCGGGCCAGGCCGATATCCTGGAGCGGTTGATGAGCCTATCGGCCGAGGTCGAACAGCGCGTCAATGAGGTTCGTTTTCGCCAGGGCGCGACCGAAGCCTATGCGCGGCTGGCCGAGGACCGTCTGGATTCTTTGCGCGAAAGCCGGGTCGAGGGGTTTTCGACCATGGCCGAGTTCATCGCCCGCCGCTTGCAGCCGGCCATGCGCACGTGCGAGGCGGCGTCGAAACGGCTGGACGATATCTCTTCGCGCATCGGCCGGGTAAGTGACCTGCTGCGCGCACGCATCTCGATCACCCTGGAGATGCAGAACCAGGACCTTTTGCGCAGCATGAACGTGCGCGCCAAGCTCCAGATGAAGCTGTCCCACCTGGTCGAAGGCCTGTCGGTCTTCGCCGTCAGCTATTACATCTTCAGCCTGCTGAAATACGTCATCGATCCGTGGACCGGGCATTCGGAACTGGCGCACAAGCTTTATGGCGGGCTGGTCGCCCTGATCCTTGCCCTGGCCTGGCTGTTCATCCATCATCGCAAGAAGTCTCTGGCGGGGGGAGAGCACTGAATGCGACGGATCATGCTGGCGGCCGTTGCACTGATGGCTGCCGGACAGGCGCAGTCTGGAGCGGTCGTGGAGCATGTGCGACCGTGACCAAAAGGCGAGGTGCCGTACCGCTTCACGCCGGACCTACTGAGGCGGCGGGCGCCAAAGGACAGGAAAAGCCGCTTCTGACGACTTAGAGGCGTTTTTTTGTCATGCTCTTCTTTTGATGTAGAGCGGGGGTTGATTTTTCCACGTCAATCAATTTATTGGTAAAACTTGATTTCATTTTTGAATTCTGACCATGGGGAGGTATAAAATGCCAGCGTCTTTTATGACCGCAGTAAAGGGAAGCGTCGCATTGCTTGTATTTACGGCTATTGGACTTGCAGGATGCGCGACGACAGAGGGAGGGCAGGGCCAGGTTAATTGGGTGGGCAAAAATACTGCACAACTCATTGAGCAATGGGGACAGCCTCAGGATAAGTCCACCTTGAGCGATGGGTCTTCACTGTGGGTGTTTAAAACGGATAATACAACCACTATGGGCGGTAAGCCGCCTGTACGTTTGGTTCGAAAGCAACGGACGGAAACTTATGTAGATCGAGGTGTAACCCGGTCGCGTCAGGTTGATTATGATGAACCTGAATATGACAGGGGGGCGGTTCTTAACGCGGATTGCGAAGCCCACTTTACTATCAAAGATGATGTTGTGACATCAGCCACATTTAAGGGTAATGGCTGCACATGACAGCCATGGTGCCTAGGAATATCTGAGGCGGGTTAAGCCGCCCAATCGGGCGCCTGACCGCGCCAGGCGATGTAATGCCTGGCGGTGAAATCGATGTCGAAGCGGCGTTCGTGCGTCGTTTCGGCTGTGACCTTGCGCGGCGCCAGGATTTTCAGCGCCTTGGCGCCGATCGCCCATGCAGGCTTCAGGATGCCGGGCGTGTGCCTTGCCGACATATTGACGCCGGTCATGCGGCGGACGCGGCCGTTGAAATAGTAGACGCCGTTCAGCATCACCGTCTTCGGCGTCGTATATTCGATCGAGATCGACACGTTCAGGTCCTCGCCGTTGCAGACGCGGTGCGGCGAATGGACGGGCCATGACACGGCATCGCCCGGTCCCAGATCGACCTGCATGACGCCGGCTTCGAGCTCGGGCGAATAGGGCAGGTCGGTCAGGTTTTCCTTGAGCAGGATGGCCTCCAATGAGGCTTCCGACACGAAGGGTTCGTGTGGCGGATAGAGGTGGATCGTCTTGTGGCCGCGGATGTGCCACAGCATGGTTTCGGCCAGGTCGACATGGTAAAAGACGCCCATGTGCGGGCTCGACAGGATCAGCGCGCCATCGGACGAAGCGATGGTCAGGCCTGTGGCTTCGCGGTATTCGCTCATAAGTCTGCGGAACAGCTCGCCATAGACCGGATTGACGGTCATGACGTGGCGCGGGCTGATCCAGAAGCGGCCCCGCTTGACGGCTTCGAGCAACTGCCCGCCGTCCAGGCCGCGCGCTTCGCCGGCGATCCAGCGTTCATAGGCCGGCGGGTTGGGCCGCATGGTGCAGATGGTCAGTTCGTCATAGGGGTGGCTGTCGAGCAGCTTCGCCAGGGCTTCGTCCTCGAACAGGCCGGTTTCAGCCAGGCGGTGCCTGAAGCGCGTCACTTCCTTGCGCACGCGGCGTGCGTCCTTTTCCCATTCCTGGATCAGGCTGTCTGAATTCCGGTCAAATGCCATAGCCCCTTGCCCCGCTTAGCGTGTCGACACCGCGATCCTACAAGAAGCGTGCCGCTGAAACAATTTTGTGAATTGACCCGGACCACGGCTCCGGAACAAATATGAAACAATATCGCGCAGAACGCCGCAAGCCTGCTTCCCCGGAGTTCTGACGTGACGCGTGCGCGCAACAGCAAAGCTTTCGCCGATAAGCTTTTTGCCGACAAATTATTTGATTGCTGCTGGGTTGAGCTCGATGGTTTCCAGCGGCCGCAACTGGTGGTGCAGATGCGCATGAAGCCGCCGGTTTTTGCCATCGGGCCCGGGCTCTACGACGAACGCGGCCGCGCCATGCCGACCCACCCCGACGCGCCGCGCGTGCTTGCCATCTATAACACGACCATTTCACCACGCCGGATGCTGGCATAGGTTTTTCGAAATGCCCGACGTGTGCGCGGCTATGATCATGGCTTAATTAATTAGCGTTGACTAATGTATTAGTGAATGCTAATTTAAATTCATGATCGAAGCCGCACCCATAGACAATGTCCTGCGCGCCCTGGCGGACCCGACCCGACGGGCCGTGTTTCAGCGCGTCGTCTCGACCGATGAAATCACCGTCGCCGACTTGACGCAGGGGAGCGGCGTCACGCAAGGCGCCATCTCGCAACATCTGAAGGCGTTGAAACTGGCCGGGCTGGTCGCCGAGCGGCCGGAGGGGCGTAAGGTCTATTATCGCGCCGAACCGGAAGGCCTGGCGCCGCTCGCCGACTGGATGAACCACTATAGCGTCTTCTGGAAAGACCGCTTCAGCAATCTCCGCGAACTTTTGAAGGAAATCGACCATGACTGACACGCAGAATATCGTCGTCGAAGAGGTCCTGCCGCACACGCCGGACGTCATCTGGAAGGCCCTGACGACGGGTGACCTGATCGGGCGCTGGCTGATGCCGGCGGCCGGCTTCGAAGCGGTCAAGGGCAACCGCTTTACGTTTACGACCCGGCCCGCAGGCGCCTGGGACGGCACGATCCAGTGTGAAATCCTGGAGGTCACGCCGACGTCGCGCCTGGTCTATAGCTGGAAATCCGGCCACGCCGAGAATGTTGGCTATGGTGCACCGCTCGACACGGTCGTCAGCTGGGCGCTGGAGCCGGCGGGCGCGGGCACGCGCGTGACCATGATCCATGCCGGCTTTGTCGTGCCGCGCAACGAACTGGCGCTGCAGAATATGGGCGAGGGCTGGCGCAAGATTGTCCCGCGTCTGGGCGATGTCGTCGTCGGAGGTGCAGCATGAACCGGGTGTGGAGCGGCGGCTGCGCCTGCGGCGCCATCCGCTACGAGATTGCCGGCGAACCGATCGTGACGACCGACTGCCAGTGCCTCGACTGCCAGAGCGAAAGCGGCACGGGCCACGCCTCGCACCTCGTTTTTCCGAGCAAAGGCGTGACCATCCCGGAGGCCGCTACGGGCTGGGAGATGACCGCCGACAGCGGAAATAAGAAGACGCGCCATTTCTGCCGGACGTGCGGATCGCCGGTCTTCATGACCTTTGCGGCGACGCCGGATATCCTGACCGTCCGCGCCGCCAGCCTCGATGCGCCTGAACGTTATAAGCCGCAGATGGTGACCTATGCGTCGCGCGGGTATGCGTGGGACCATCTCGATCCGGCTGTGCCGAAGTTCGTCAAGATGCCGGGGTAAAGGTCTCAGTTTCTCCTCCCTGTCGCGCAGCGATGGGGAGGGGGACCGCCGAGCGAAGCGAAGGTGGTGGTGGGGTCACATCGCGAGTTTCAGCGCGGCAATTCGTTCTTGTATAACCTCGATAACGCCTTCGGCTTCGCTGTCAGCATCCTGCATTATATAGATTGCCGGGATACGCAAAGTCACTATGCCTTTCTCAAGTAGCCACGCATCTCGCTTTTCGTCATAGGCCACGGCTTCGTCCACGGTATGCTGAGCGCCATCGACTTCGATAGCGAGGTGCGCCTCGGGACAATAGAAGTCGAGGACAAATGCTCCGATTGGGTGTTGGCGACGAATCGTAAAGCCAGTTTCCGGTCGCGTACGTAGCCGAACCCAGAGCCTTACCTCAGGAGGAGACATCTGGCGGCGGAGCTTGCGGGCCAATTTGACTTTGGGTTTGGCGTCCATATGAGGACGATAGTGTTCAAAGCTAAGGACAGCAAGAGGCCCCACCACCCCGCGGCTAAAGCCGCGCGGTCCCCCTTGTTTGTCGAAATGGTGTTAGAGTTTTGATGGATTGGAGCGTT
>CBFGPQ010000025.1:0-31346 GCA_965650705.1 uncultured Asticcacaulis sp.
GCGTCCCCTACGGCACGCTGTTGTGCGTTTCGGACAAACCATTGCACGGTGAGCTGAAACTGCCAGGCCAGGCCAACCTGTTCTATGAGCGCGCCATCCGCGAACATATAGACATCGGCATCGAGACGGTTGGAATCCTGCGCGACTTCGGCACCCGCCTGCATTCCCGCAAACTCAGGGCCTTCGAAGAACCTCCCTTCCGGTAATCCGTGCACATCCGTTTCAGGCCAGTGAGCATTCCATGACAGCCAGCTTCTCCTTCTCCGTTCCAGACTGGGTTGCCGATATCAACGCTCACGGCATGGTGATTCCAGCAAGCGACGACCGCATGACGTTTGTTGTCGAGGCCTCGCGGCGAAATGCCGATACCGGCGGCGGGCCGTTTGCCGCCGGCGTTTTTGAGAGCGAGACCGGGAAGCTGGTGGCCCTGGGCGTCAACGTCGTTGTGGCGCAGGGCTGCTGCATTCTCCACGCTGAAATGGTTGCCATCATGCTGGCGCAGCGCGCGCTCAACAGCTACGACTTCAGCCAGTGCAGCTCTGCCATGGAACTGGTGACCAGCTGTGAGCCGTGTGCGATGTGTTATGGCGCCGTACCCTGGTCGGGCGTGCGAAAACTGGTGTGTGCGGCGCGCGAAGCCGATGCGCGGCAGGCGGGGTTCGATGAAGGCGCCAAGGCCGAAGACTGGGTTGGGGCGCTCAGCGTACGGGGTATCGAGGTTCATCGCGACGTCTGCCGTGAACCTGCCGCGCATGTACTGATGCATTATGCCGCTTCGGGCGGAGAAATTTATAATGGCAGACGTGACGTCTAAGGCTCAATTACAGCCGTAGTCCAGCGTCTTGTTGGAACGACCAGGTGTCTGCTTCAGAGCGTCGAATAGCGAACAGACACCCAGATTGTTTCAGTTCCGCTAACGACGCTGTGGACGGCTCCTTCCACCGGCATCGTAATGTGCCATGTTGCGATGTGTTGAAGACCGCATGTGGAGGAGCCATCCATGGAAGAGGTGAGCACAGTTGGGCTTGATATCGCCAAGTCCGTATTTCAGGTTCATGGCGTTAGTTCTGGCAGGACTGTTGTCGTTCGCCGGCAGTTGAAGCGGCGCCAAGTCATCGCTTTCTTTTCGAGTTTAAAGCCTTGCCTCATAGGCATTGAGGCGTGCGCGACCGGTCATTACTGGGCACGTGAGTTGGTCAAGCTGGGTCACGATGTCAGGCTCATGCCGCCGCGGTATGTTAAGCCGTACGTCAAGCGGAACAAGAATGATGCTGCCGATGCCGAAGCGATCTGTGAGGCGGTTACGCGCCCGACCATGCGCTTTGTGCCGATCAAGACCGAGGAGCAGCAATCTATTATGGGGCTACACAAGACCAGGCAGATGTTGATCCGCCAGCGGACGAACCTCATCAATGCCATCCGATCTCATTTAGCCGAGTTCGGGATTGTTGCTGGCATCGGTCGGCATGGCGTGGATGCGCTCTTGGAAGTCATCGCGAAGGACGAAGACTGTCCGGTTCCTATGGAAGCGAAGGTTTGCCTCTCTGTTCTGGCCGATCAGCTTGGCCTGATAAAGCGCCATGTCTTGGAACTGGATCGCCGGGTTATGGCCTTGCACCGAACCAACAGTTTAAGCCGCCGGCTTGAGGCCATTCCGAGCTTCGGCCCCCTGATCTCCACAGCCATCGTCGCTAATGTTCCAGACCCAGCCGCTTTCCGCAGTGGCCGTGATCTCAGCGCATGGATAGGGCTGGTGCCCAAACAGAACTCATCCGGCGGCAAGGAGAAGCTCGGCGGCATCAGTTAGGCTGGCAACCGGTACTGCGCCAGTTGCTGGTTGTCGGGGCGCTCTCTGTCATCAGTCGAGCCAAGCAGTTAGGTTATACGAGGCATCCTTGGCTGGCGAAGCTCATAGAGCGCCGGTCGGTAAAAATCGCAGCCGTCGCCCTGGCCGGTAAGATGGCGCGAACGGCCTGGGCAATGATGAGGACCGGTGAAGAGTATCGCAGCACACCTACCGCCGCATAATCCGAGATATCGCAGAACGATCTGCGTCACCCTGTTGGAGAGAGCCATAACGACCTAACGCACCCACGCTAATCGGCCCGAAGATCAGGACAACCCAATTGTGCCATTGCGCTTCCAAGCGCGAGCTTTTGACCGGGACCTCGATCTGCGGAGAGCGCTATGGCCAGCGGCTCATGTGAAACGCCGCATCAAAGGCCGGACACATGGCCGCTCCGACCAGCAAACGGGTACAAAGGGTCAAAAAAGTTCTTGCCAACCAGGCGCCGTCCACACATGGCGCGAACTAGCCTTGGCTAATGTATGCGCGCCAACCGCCAAGGTGCGTGATGTCGGTTGCGCCTGTAAGTGCACGTGGTTCGGCGACGAAGCCCTTAACCTGTTCACCGTCGGCAAGCGTCACTGTGCCGATCGCCAGAGGCGGGGGTACTTCGGCGACAAAGCTTCCGAAGGCTGAGACATCCAGCTCATAGATTTCGACGGCGATCGCAGCGCCGCCGTCGGCGTCATGGACGAGCGCAGGCTTGGGCGGCAAGGAGCCCGCCATTGCGTAGAGCTTGTATGTTTCGGCCGTCGTCGTCGCCTTGACGAACGTCGCGTTGCGTGAAGTCAATTGCCAGTGCAGCGGCATGTCCTTCAGGTGGGCGCCGACGACGGCAAGCTTGATGGTGTCCATGCGATGGTCCTTTGAGGTGTCGAGGCCTGGAGCCGGGTAGGTGGTGTTGCCGGCCCACTGGCTGGCGAGCGCGAGCAGGCTCAAGTCCGTCCAGGCGGGGCCAATAAAGGTTATGCCGAAGCCGGTGCCGTTCGGCCGGAAGCCTGCCGGGACGGCAACGGCGGCCATGTCGAGCAGGTTGACGAAATTGGTGTAAAGGCCAAGATTAGCGTTGAGCGCCAGGGGGGACGCCTGCATTTCGACCACGCGGTAAATGGTCGGGGCCGTCGGAAGCATGAGGACGTCGATATCGTCCCACATGGCATCCGACTGGCGTTTGTAATCTGCCAGTTTGTAGATGCCGTTGAAGGTCTCCACGCCGGTGACATGGCGGCCGCCTTCGACGATGTGGCGGACGGTCGGGTCGAAGGCCTCAGGTGATTTTTCCAGAAAATTGGAAACGGCGGCGGTGCGTTCAGCAACCCATGGCCCGGAGTAAAGCAGGGCCGCGGCAGCGCTCAACGGTGCCAGATCGATCTCGACCAGTTCGAAACCGAGTCCGGACAGACGGTTGAGTGCCTGGCTGTAGAGATATTCGGAATGGATATCGCCGCACCAGTTGAGTTGCGCCAGGCGAGCGATACCGATCCGTCGAACAGGGCGGTCTATAGTTTCAAGGGGCCGAGAATACGCGTCCGATGCATCGAAGCCGCCGACCACGGCGTCGATCAGGGCGGCATCACGCGCGTCTTCAGTAAAGACGGTGATGCAGTCGAGCGTCCGGCAGGCAGGCACCAGTCCGGTCGTGCTCCACCGTCCGCGCGTCGGCTTGAAACCGGTCAGATGGTTGAAGGCAGCAGGCACCCGGCCCGAACCGGCCGTGTCGGTGCCGAAGGCAAACGCGGCCAGACACGCGCCAACCGCGACCGCTGAACCCGAGCTTGAGCCGCCGCTGACATAGTTGCGGTGAAAGACACAGCGTGGCGCACCATAGGGTGAGCGGCTGCCATTGAGCCCGGTGGCGAACTGGTCGAGATTGGTCTTGCCGATCAGGATAGCGCCGGCGGCAAGCGCCTTCTGCACCACGGTCGCGCTCGTCTCGGGCCGATAGGCAAAGGCCGGGCAGGCGGCCGTGGTGTCGAAGCCTTCAGCGTCGATATTGTCTTTGACGGCAAACGGCACGCCGGCCAGCGGCAGGGTGTCTCCGGCCTTGATACGTGCGTCGATCTCGGCGGCACTTGCACGCAGGATGTCGGACGTCGCGCGAGAAATCCACGCCTGCGGCTGTATTGCATCATAAGCCGCCAGACGCAACAGCACGTCCTCGATAATCGCGGCCGCCGAGGTCCGGCCGGTCGTCACGGCCTCGGCGATAGCGCGCGCGCTCAGGCGGTTGAGGCTCATAGCGCCTCCAGGGCCAGCAGCGGCGCGCCTGGATTTACCGGCTTGCCTTCGCCGACATAGACGGCACGGATAATGCCGTCGTGCGGCGCGGTGATGCCGCACTCGGTCTTCATGGCCTCGATAATGGCGATGGTCGCGCCCTTTTCGACGCGGTCGCCGGCTTGGACATTGATCTTCCAGATCGAACCGCCAAAGGGCGACTCGATCAGTTCGCTGCCTTCGGGCGCCGTGATGGCTTCGGACGCCGTGTCGGCCGTGTCCTCGGCCGTCAGGGCGGCGACGCGGTCGAATTCGCCGCGGCGCTGCCAGTCGTCGCGCTCGGCGCGGAAGGCGGCTTCACGCTTGTCCTGGAATTCAGAGATGCTGTCGGCCTCGGCGGACAGGAAGGCGCGGTAGTCCTTGAGGCGGAAGACGCTGTCTTCGACCTTGATGGCGCGGCGGCCGAGCGGGAAGTCGCGGCGCCACTGCGTCAACTCGTCATGGCTGACCGGAAAGAAGCGGATCTGGTCGAAGAAGCGCAGGAGCCAGGGCTTGCCGTCGACAAAGGCGTCGGTCTGGCGATAGGTATTCCACACCTGGATCGTCCGGCCGAACAGCTGATAGCCGCCGGGGCCTTCCATGCCGTAGATGCACATATATGCGCCGCCGATGCCGACGACATTGGGCGGCGTCCAGGTGCGGGCAGGGTTGTACTTGGTGGTGACCAGGCGATGACGCGGGTCGATCGGCGTGGCGACCGGTGCCCCCAGATAGACATCGCCCAGCCCCATGACGAGGTAGCTGGCGTCGAACACAGTGAGATGAACATCATCGATGCTGTCGAGGCCGTTGATGCGGCGGATGAACTCGATATTGTCCGGACACCACGGCGCATCGTCACGCACCGACGCCATGTATTTGTTGATCGTCTGGTAGATGGCCGGGTCCCCCCAGCTCAGCGGCAGGTGAACGATGCGCGATGGAATTTCGAAATCATCAAGCGTGCCCAGACGGTCCTCAGCGGCCTCAAGCTTATCGAGCAGATCGGACTGCGGCAGGACGCGGCTGTCGAAATGGACCTGGAGGGAGCGGATGCCGGGTGTGATATCGATAATTCCGCAAATATCGGAATTCTGGATATCGAGCATCAGGGCGTGGATGCGCAGGCGCAGTTCGATATCCAGCACGATCGGGCCATATTCGACCAGCAGGTGGCGGTCACCCTGACGGCGATAAACGACGGCCGGGCGGTTATCCGACGCCGGAAGGCTGCGCAGAATGGGCGATGCGGCTGGCATAAAGCTAGGCAGGGCAACTGGCGCTGACAACTCGGCGATCAGCGCGTCTTGGGCCTCTTCGGCGGCGACGGCATAGGCGTCGTCGACGGGCACGAAGCGGACCGTGTCGCCGGGCGCGAGCTGTCCAACCTTCCACAGATCGGCCTTGATGACGACGAACGGACAGACGAAGCCGCCGAGCGACGGACCGTCTAATCCTAAGATAATCGGCATGTCGCCGGTGAAGTCGACCGCGCCGATGGCATAGGCATTGTCGTGGATGTTCGACGGGTGCAGGCCGGCTTCGCCGCCATCCTTGCGCGCCCATTCGGGCTTGGGGCCGGACAGGCGGATGCCGGTGCGGTTGGAATTGTAGTGGACCTTCCACGCTGTGCCCGCGACCATGGCGATGTCGGCTTCGGTGAAGAAGTCGGGCGCGCCGTGCGGACCGTAAAGGACGTGCAGCTCCCATTCGCGCGTCAGTGCTGGATACAGGTCGGGCGACAGTACCGTCGTCGACGCGGATATAGCCGGATTGAGGTGCAGGGTATCGCCCGTGGTGACTCCGCGCCCATTGTGGCCGCCGAACTCACCAAGCACAAAGGCCGAGCGGCTGCCGAGATAGGCCGGGACGTCGAAGCCGCCAGCGACGGTCAGGTAACCGCGCAGGCCTGCGCCCACCACACGACCAATCTTCAGTGTCTGACCGGCAGCAATGTCGAACGGCGCATAGAGCGGCACGGCTTCGCCATCGAGCGTGGCCTCGAACGCGGCGCCTGTAAGACAGACGCGCACCGGCGCATTGAACATCAGCGTCGGGCCGGCGGCGGTAAACTCCAGCCCTGCGGCGTTCTCCGAATTACCGAGCAGGCGGTTGCCGAGCCGGAAGGCCAGGGCGTCCATGGGGCCCGATGGCGGCACGCCGACATCCCAGTAGCCTTGGCGGCCGGGATAGTCCTGGACCGTCGTCGCCGGACCGCCCGACAGGACCTTGACCGTCTGGGCGCTGTAGGAAATGGCTTCCAGTGCCCGCGTCGATACCTGGCCGCTGACGAAGGCGTCTGAGCGGACGACCGTGCGCAACCAGTCGAGATTGGTCTCGATGCCTGCCAGCACGGTGTTGTCGAGCGCTTCGGCCAGGGCACGTGCGGCCATGTCGCGGTCGGGCGCGGTGACGATCAGCTTGGCCAGCATCGGATCGTAATAGGCGCTGACGTCGGAACCCGATGCCACCCAGGTGTCGACACGCGGGCCTTTCGGGAACTGCACGTCGATCAGGCGGCCGGACGACGGGCCATAGCCTTCAGCCGGGTCTTCGGCATAGAGGCGGACCTGGATCGAGGCGCCCTTGGGGGCGGGGCGGGTCTCCGACAGGAAGGCGAAATCGCCAGCCGCACCGCGGATCATCCATTCGACCAGGTCAACGCCGGTTACCTGTTCGGTTACGCCGTGTTCGACCTGAAGCCGCGTGTTGACCTCCAGGAAGAAGAAGTCGTCGCGCACAGCGTCATAGAGGAATTCCACCGTGCCGGCGGAGCGGTATTTCGCGCCCGAGGCCAGGCGCACGGCGGCGTCGATTAAGGCCGTCCGCGTCGCTTCCGGCAGGTGCGGTGCCGGGGTCTCTTCGACGACCTTCTGGTTGCGTCGTTGCAGCGAACAGTCGCGTTCACCCAGGGCAACGACGTGTCCCTGACCGTCGCCGAAGACCTGGACCTCGATATGGCGGGCGACGGCGACATAGCGCTCGAGGAACACCCCGCCATCGCCGAAATTGCCGGCGCCAAGGCGCGCTACGGTGGCAAAGCCGTCTTGAATGTCGGCTGCCGACTGGCAGACCTTCATGCCGATGCCGCCGCCGCCAGCCGTGGCCTTGAGGATGACGGGGTAGCCGATGCGCTCGGCGGCGGCGATGGCCGCGCCTTCGTCGGTCAAGAGGTCAGTACCGGGCGCCAGAGGCACGCCCAGGTCCGCGGCGATGTCGCGTGCCGTGTGCTTGAGACCGAAGGCGCGGATATTGTCGGGCGTCGGGCCGACAAAGGCGATGCCTTCCGCTTCGCAGCGTTCGGCAAAGGCCGCGTTTTCCGACAGGAAGCCGTAGCCGGGATGGATGGCTTCGGCGCCGGCGGTGCGCGCGGCCTCAAGGACGGCGTCAATATTGAGATAGGAGTCGCGCGCGGTCGCAGGGCCGATGTGAACGGCTTCGTCGGCTTCGGCGACATGCAGAGAACCGGCATCGGCATCGCTGAACACCGCCACCGAACCGATACCCATGGCCTTAAGGGTACGGATGATGCGGCAGGCAATGGCGCCGCGATTGGCGATCAGGACCTTCTTAAACATCGGCGGTAACGACCATTCGGATAGGGGTGGGGTTGAAACCGTTGCAAGGATTGTTGATCTGCGGACAATTTGAGACGACGACTTCGACGTCCATCAGCGCTTCAAGATCGACCGTCAGGCCGGGCGCCGAAATGCCGTCGACGATCCCCAGCGTGCCGTCGGCCTCGACCGGGACATTCATGAAGAAGTTGATGTTCGATACCATGTCGCGCTTGCCGCGCCCGGCGGTGGCATTGGCGGTCAGGAAGTTGTCGACGCACGAATGCTGCGACTTGGTGTGGTGGCCATAGCGGAGCGTGTTGGATTCGCAGCTGCACGCCCCGCCGATCGTGTCGTGATAGGCGACCGAGGTGCCGGCGATGCACATCATCGGCCTGCCTTCGTTCGACAGCAGTTTGGCGCCGGCGCGCAAAAACAGGTTGCCCTGGGCTGCGATCGTATCCTGGGCGCTATAGCGTTCGGCATCGTCTCCGGCCGCGTAGAGCAGGAAATCGACGGCCTGGTTGCCTTCCAGGTCGATGATGCGCAGGCGTTCGCCCTTGCGGACCGTGTGGATCCAGGGCGCGCGCGCCGCGACGATTTCATCGTGAATGACCCGGCCGCTGAGACCGCTTAAGTATGTGTCGCTCATAAGATCACCGGGCGTAGTAGTCTTCGGTATTGAGAAAGGCGCGTAAACCTTCGGGCGTCGAGGTGCGGAAGTTGTCGTCTTCTCGCGTGACCTCGCCCGTCCATGCGGTCAGGCGCACAGGCGTGACGCTGTAGGCTGGGCGGGGGTCGAGGACGTGCGGCGTATTGGCCAGAACCACGATCACGTCCATCTCCGCGCGCAGTATGACTTCGCGGCCGGGAGAGAAAGGTCCGATCTGCGGCGTAATGGTGCCATCGTCTTCGACGCGCGCACCCTTGAACCAGTTGAGGCAGGGATGGATGTCCTTGCGTCCCAGGCCGAACTTGGCAACGCCAAGGACAAAGCGGTCGCGGGCATTGGGGTGGTCGCCATGGTTGAAGCCGTCGCCGTATTTGCGCACGTTCGACGCTTGGTTCGACGCGCCGCAGAAAGCGTCGTGCGTACCTGCGGTATCGCTGGTGACCGTTATCATGACGCGGCCCATGTCCGACAGCAGCAGGCGTCCGGCTGCCAGATAACCGTTCCACTGGACCTTCAGCGTATCAGCGACATTGAGCCGTTCGGTCGGCATTTCGGCATTGAAGATCAGCATCGATAGATGACCATCGCCGTGGCTGTCGATCAAGCGCAGGCTTGTCCCTCGCGCGAGCCGCTTGGCGCCATAGCCACCCGGCGCCAAGGTTTCCTCCCAGACCGTGCGCGCACCGGCAGGCACATCGGACGCCTGGGCGGGCAGGGTCGGCATGGCGTCGACGCGCGTGCCGGCCATGGAGCGTGCATGGTCGCGCGCGCCCTTGGGATCAGCGGTATTCATCATTTCGCCTCGGAATAGATACGGGGAGGAGGGGAGGTTTCCGGCATGTGGTCGTGCAACTGCGGCAGCAGGGCGGCGGTCGTCACCAGCTTGACCTGGTACATGCCGCGAATGCGGCGGAAGGTGTCGCACAGCTCATCGAGCTGCGCCGGCGGCCCCTGGACCAGCAGCACTTCCAGCGACTGGTCGCTTTCCAGAAAGACGTGCTGTGACGAGATGACTTCCTTGAGGAATTCGCGCTGCTTCTGCGCGACGCGGTGGCGGACCGTGCCCGAATCCGAGGCGTAAACCAGCGTCACCGTGCCGGCCACGACGTCGTCGGGACGCATGCGTTCGGCGTGATCGGCGACGGCGCCGCGGATCAGTTCGGTCATGGCGCTGGAGCGCGAGGGCAGGCCGCGGTCGTAGACCATCCGGTCAAAGGACTCGAGCAGCGATGCGGGCAAACTCATGCTGAGGCGGGCCAGATGGTCGGGCTCAGAGACAGGCATGGCCAAACACTCTACATGTTATTACGAAAGTTGTAAATCGTAATAATTCAGATCGGTGATATCCGAAAGAAAATAAGAATTACAATCTGTTACATTCTCGTGTTTGGACTGTAGCCAAATTTAAGAC
Source organism: uncultured Asticcacaulis sp. (assembly GCA_965650705.1). Classification (GTDB taxonomy): domain Bacteria; phylum Pseudomonadota; class Alphaproteobacteria; order Caulobacterales; family Caulobacteraceae; genus Asticcacaulis. The sequence continues at coordinate 9,744 of CBFGPQ010000025.1, forward strand.
ATTCAATATCGTTTGTTTTGCAACCTTTCTGCGGGCGCGAATGACCGCGCCGCTTCACCGTTTGACCAGGGGACTACGATGACCATTTCAAGACGCATCTTGCTTGCCGGCCTCCTCGCCACGACGTCCGCCGCTGCGCTGTCGGCCTGCACCAAACCGGCCGAAAAACCGGCCCCCACACCCACCAAGACGGAATTCACCATCGGCTGGTCGATCTACGCCGGCTGGATGCCCTGGCCCTATGCGGCGCAGGCCGGGATCGTGACGAAGTGGGCCGAGAAATACGGCCTCAAGATCAACATCCTCCAGATCAATGACTATGTAGAATCGGTCAACCAGTTCACTGCCGGCAAGCTGGACGGCGTGACGGTGGCCAGCATGGACGCCCTGACCATTCCGGCGGCTGGCGGCAAGGACACGACGGCACTGATCGTCGGCGACTATTCCAACGGCAATGACGGCATCGTTTCGAAGAAGGCCAAGACCGTGGCAGCGCTGAAAGGCGCGTCGATCAACCTGGTCGAACTGTCGGTGTCGCACTACCTGCTGGCCCGTGCATTGGAATCGGCGAGCCTTAAGCTGTCGGACATCAAGACGGTCAATACGTCGGACGCCGATATCGTCAGCGCCTATGCTTCGGCTGACGTACAGAATGTCGCGACCTGGAACCCGCAACTGACCGAACTGAAAAAGACGGCGGGCACGACCCTGGTCTTCGACTCATCGAAAATCCCGGGCGAAATTCTGGATCTGCTGGTTGTCGACACGGCGCTGCTCAACGCCAACCCGAGCTTGGGCAAGGCACTGGTCGGCATCTGGTATGAGACCATGGCCATCATGAGCGCCAAGACCCCCGAAGGCGCCGCTGCGCGCGCCGCCATGGCTAGCCTGTCGGGGACGACGGCGGCCGACTACGACAGCCAGCTCGCGACCACCTTCATGTATTACACCCCGGCCGACGCGCTTGCCGCCATCACCAGCCCGGCCCTGGTCGAGACCATGGAGAAGGTGCGGCAGTTCAGCTTTGCGCAAGGGTTGTACGGACCGGGCGCGACCTCGGTTGACGCCATCGGTATTGCGATGCCGGGCAAGACCCTGGGCGCCGAGGCCAATATCAAGCTGCGCTTCGACACCACCTATACCAAAATGGCCGCCGACAACGCGCTCTGAGACGTCATGCGCCGTTTAGTCAATATCCGCGCCAATGCCGGCATGGCCTTCTTCCTGGGGGCCGTGCCCATCGTCGGCGTCCTGCTCGCATATATGCAGGCGTCGGCGGAGCGTCATGCCGCCAACCCGGCGGACAAGATTCTGCCGACGCTGGACGCAATGGGCAACAGCCTGGCGCGTATCGCGCTCCAGGCGGATGTGCTGAGCGGCAAGTTCCTGCTTGTCGCTGACACCTGGGCCAGTTTGCAGCGCTTAGGTGCAGGCATTGGCATCGCGACACTGGTCGCGCTGGTGCTGGGGCTGGCGCTCGGCGTCCTGCCGCTGGTGCGGTCGACCTTTGCCCCCCTGATCGCCACCTTCGCCGTCATCCCGCCCATCGCCGTCCTGCCGATCCTGTTCATCATCTTTGGCCTGGGTGAGACGTCGAAGATCGTGCTGATCGCCATCGGCATCGCGCCCCTGATGGTCCGTGACCTGGCCGCCCACGTCGCGGCCCTGCCCAACGAACAGATTATCAAGGCCCAGACGCTCGGCGCCAGCACCTGGCAACTGGCGCTCAGGATCGCGCTGCCCCAGGCCTTGCCGCGCCTGATCGACAGCCTGCGCCTGTCGCTGGGGCCGGCATGGGTCTTCCTGATCTCGGCCGAAGCCATCGCCGCCGACGTCGGTTTGGGCTACCGCATCTTCCTGGTCCGGCGCTATCTGTCGATGGACATCATCCTGCCCTATGTCGCCTGGATCGCCATACTGGCGCTGACCATGGATCTGCTCTTGCGTGCCCTGAGCCGCGAGGTTTTCACGTGGTACCATAAGGGGCGGGCATGACGGACATCCTGACCTTCCGCGACATCTGGGTCGAGTACGAAGACAAGATCGTTCTAGAGCGCCTGAGCCTCAGTATCGCCGAAGGCAGCTTCGTGTCGATCGTTGGTCCGTCCGGCGCCGGCAAAAGCACCTTCCTGCGGCTCGCGCTCGGGCAAGAGGCGCCGAGCAAGGGCGATATCCTTCTCGATGGTAAGCTCCTGGCGCCGGAATGCGACCCGGACCGCGGCGTCGTCTTCCAGCGCTATTCGGTCTATCCGCACCTGAACGTGCTGGAAAACGTGTTGCTGGGTCTGGAGTTCGCGAAATCGCCCCTGCTTGGCCGCCTGTTCGGCAAGGCGAGACAGCAGGCTGTCGAGACCGCGACCGACATGCTGACGGCAGTCGGATTGCAACACAGCTTGAAAGTATACCCCAGCGCGCTTTCTGGCGGGATGCAGCAGCGGCTTGCCTTGGCCCAGGCTCTGGTCAAGCATCCGCGCGTCCTGCTCCTCGATGAGCCCTTTGGCGCTCTCGATCCTGAAATCCGCCTCGATATGCACGACCTGATCATGAAGTTGTGGGCCGAGCGCAAGCTGACGGTGCTAATGGTCACGCATGACCTGCACGAAGCTTTCAAGCTGGGGACGCGCGTCATCAAGATTGACAAGCGCCGCCGCGATCCGCACGCACCGCACCGCTTCGGCTCGACAGCGGTCTGCGACGTGGCGGTCGATAAAACCCAGCCCCTGCCGGCCGACCTGTCGGTCCTGCTGGTGCCTAAGCTGGAAGAGGCCGAGCAATGACCGGTAAAAATACCTCTTTGCAATTCGCCCGACTTGGCCTCGCCCTTGGGATCATCTCTCTGATTGCACGTCTGTTACGCTCACTGCGCACTCGCTAATCTTTGAGAGGGACTTCCGCTATTGGGCAAAGCTATTGGAATTGTTATGGCACCTAGATGCCGGGAGCGGGAGCCGTCCACCCCATCACCTCAGTTTTGGAGTATAGTGCGCCAACAGGACATTTATCATAAAGAAAACATCACGTTATTATGTCTAAGCGAGTCCGTGCCCACATTTTTTCCATTGAAATCAGTGCGTTACGCCAATGGGTGCGTGTAAGCAACTTGAGTTTCGCAAGCGGGTTTACAGCCGGTTTACAGCTTCTGTTCCTCGGTCGTCGTCGGCAGGGCTGCGCCATCCTTATCGCGGCCGTCATGTTGCGCCGGCTTAATACGCAGCTCATTTTACTGCGGATATTCCTTGATGAAGGTCCGGAGGGCTCTTCACCGGTATGAGGCGCAGCGAACGGCATATGGCGGCCTGAGCCCTAAGCACGTTTTGAAGGTAGGGGTTGTTCATATTTGAAAATCAATTTTTCTATTGAAATGAAATCCTCCATCGCTTAGCCTTCTAGAAAAAGCGGAGGAAATTCATGCCAGACCGTCGCCATCTATTGCTTGGGGCTGCGGCAGCGGCCTTCCTGCCGTCCGTGCCTGTCGCCCAGACCCTGACCGATGAGCAGAAATCGGCGCTAAAGACTGCCAATGCCGACCCAACCCTGGCGCCCGATCTCCTCCTGTCTGAACAGGATATGGCGTGGTGGCGTAACGCCAAGTTCGGCGTCTTCGTCCACTGGGGGCTCTACGCGATCCCGGCGCGCGGCGAATGGTATATGTTTAACGAGAAGGTTTCGCCGGAGACCTATGCCAAACTCGCCAAGGAATTTAACCCGCGGCACTATGATCCTGACAGTTGGGCCGCGCTGGCGAAAACCGCCGGTGCCCGTTACATGGTGATGACGGCGCGCCACCACGATGGCTTCGCCTTGTGGGACAGCCCGGCCAGCTATGGGCATTTCGACGCCAAGCATTCGGCGGCGCGCCGTGACCTTGTAGCCCCCTTTGTGACCGCCGTACGCCGGCAAGGGCTGCGCGTTGGGCTCTACTATTCGCCGCTAGACTGGCGCTTCCCGGGCTATTTTCATCCCAGGGAACTGCCGGACAATGCGGCGATGTTCAAGCGCCAGACCTATCGGCAGGTAGAGGAGTTGGTCCGGAATTACGGACGCATCGACATCCTGTGGTATGACGGCGGCTGGCTGGCGCACAAGGGAACGGACGCGGACGCGGCATGGTTCTGGGAGCCGGACAAGCTGAACAGGATGGTGCGAAAGTACCAACCTAAAGCCGTAATCAATCCGCGTTCGGGATGGCAGGGTGATTTCGACCTGCAGGAAGGTGGGGCACCGATCAAGGGCCCGATCCGCGCGCGTCCATGGGAAAAGACGTTCAGCATTAACAATGGCGCCTGGGGGTACACGCCTGAAGACAGCGTCCTGAGTACAGATCAGGTCGTGCGCCTGCTGGTCGATGCGGTGGTGCGTAATGGCAACGTCCTGGCCAATGTTGGCCCGGACAGGGACGGGGTCATTCCGCCGAAGCAAACAGAAACACTAAAAGGTGTCGGCCGCTGGTTGGAACGCCATGGCCGTGCCGTCTATGACACGCGTCCGGGACCGCTCCAGCCAGTCGATGGCAGTTATGGCACAACCACAGCCGGTGACAGCGTTTTCGTACATATCGTTGGCTGGCCTGCGGAAGAACTGTCTTTGCCGTCCCTACCGAGAAAGGTCTTGGGCGCACGGAACCTGTCGGGCGATGTCGTCAAATGGATGGCAGCGTCTGATGGTCATACCTTGTCGGTGCCGCCTTCGTCTCGCGGCACGGCCGTCACAATCATCGAACTGCAAATGGAACCTGCGTCTAAGTAGGTCGCATAGAAGCCGGCGACCATTATAAAGTCTGTTCGCAGACTGAAAATATCCTGGGCCGGTCCTGATCTACAGGGCCGGCCCAGGTCTGTTTTATCGTCCGCTGATCTCCAGGACTTGCTGATCCAGCGTCACTACTGAGGTCGCAAGCACAGTGGTCGCCGAGTCCTGGGCTGTAACGCGATAGGCGCCCGGCTTGATTGTCCAGCGCTTGGCGACCGAATCGAAGGTCGCGAGAAGTCGCGGGTCGACCTGAAGCGACAAGGATTTGCGTTCACCGGGTCGCAACTCGGTCCGGGCAAAGGTGCCCAGACGTTTCGGGCTTTCCCAACCCGCGTCCTCGACGGGCGAGACATATATCTGAGACACGGTTGCGCCAGCGGCTTTACCGGTATTGCTCACTGTCAGCGAAACTTGAATACCCTTGCCGTCGGTCGTGGCAGCCAAATCCGAGGTGGTGAAAGTGGTATAGCTGAGGCCATGCCCGAACGGGAAAAGCGGTTTCAGGCCTTTGCGGTCGAACCACTTGTAGCCTACGGCAGCGCCTTCGATATCGTAATCCGTATGCGGATGGGGATCGTCGGCCTTGTCCAGCTTGGGATCGCCATCGATCACAGGTCGCGGTAGCTGGTCAAGGCTGGCCGGGAAGGTAACGGGAAGCCTGCCGGACGGATTGACCTCGCCTGACAGGACCCGCGCAATGGCCTCGCCGCCGGACGTTCCGGGATACCAGGCTGCGATGACGGCGCCAACCTGGTTGAGCCAGGGCATGACCACGGGACCGCCGGTCTCAAGGACCACAACCGTCTTCCGGTTCGCCTTGGCCACTGTGCTGATCAGCTCGTTCTGACCGCCCGGAAGGTTGAGGTCAGGCGTATCCATGCCTTCCGCCGTCCACTGCGTCGCAAAGACAATGACGATGTCTGCGTCGCGCGCGGCCTTTGCGGCGGCCTTGGCGTCCTTGCCATCGTGATAGGAGACAACCGCCTGCGTACGGGCTGCAAGCGCCTTGAGCGGCGACGAAGGGTAGAAGACCGCCTTGCCAAGAGTTTCGTCAAAACGCTGGGAGCCAGCGGTAAAAACCTGGGACGACCCGCCACCCGACAACACGCCAAAGTCGGCGTGTCCGCCGATCATGACGATGCGCCTGGCTTTCTTGGAAAGTGGCAAAAGTCCGTCGTTCTTAAGCAGAACCAGGCTTTTCTCTGCTGCCGTCTGGCTGGTTTGGGCATGTGCGGCCTGGTCGATCGTTGCGGATTGATCGCCGGCGACCGGAGTGTCGACAACGCCGTTGGCGAACATGGCCCAGAGGACCCTGCGCGCCATGTCGTCCAGACGCGACCGGCTGACGTGACCGTTATTAACGGCTTCGCCAAGGGCCGCGTGGAAGTAGGGCGACTTATCGAATGCCCAGCCGGATTGCTGGTCAAGACCGTTATTGGCGGCGGGAATGGTCGAGTGGGTGCCGCCCCAGTCCGACATCACATAGCCCTTGAAGTTCCAGTCCTGCTTAAGGACTTGATTCAGCAGCCAGTCGTTTTCACACGAATAGGCGCCATTGATGCGGTTGTAGGCGCACATGACCGAGCCGGGTTTTCCGATTTCGAGCGCGATCTGGAAGGCCAGCAAATCCGATTGACGGGCTGACTGATCGGAGATCTTCACGTCGATAGCGTTGCGATTGGTCTCCTGCGCGTTGAACGCGAAATGCTTCATCGTCGAGATGATGTGATTGGACTGTATGCCCTTGATGGCATTGCCGGTAATGACGCCAGCGAGCAGGGGATCTTCGCCGCTATACTCAAAGTTCCGGCCATTACGCGGCTCTCGAATGAGGTTCATTCCGCCGGCCAGTTGCACGTTGAAGCCGGACAGGCGGGCTTCGTTTCCGATCATGGCGCCGCCGGAAAACGCTGTTTCCGGATCCCATGTCGCGGCGGTTGCCAGACCTGAGGGCAGGGCGGTGCGCAGCCGGGGCGTCTCGGTGATCTGACTTGCCACGCCTATCCCGGCGTCGGTTTCCCATTGGGCCGGTATGCCCAGGCGGGGAATGCCGGGAACGTAACCGGCGGCGAAGGGCAGGGCCTCCTTGGGGAGTTGGAACCGCTTGACCTCGTTGTCCATCCATGTGGCCTCAGTGGAAAAGAACCCGAAAACCAGGCGCAACTTTTCAGCCTGGGTCATCGCCGCGACGGCGGAATCGGCGCGGACCTCGGGGCTAAGCGTCTTGTTGGTCCATGGCCCTTGTGCGGGCATTTCCGGTTCGGCCGCCAGAGCGGGGAGCGCCAGAATGGGGGCTGCCAGCGCGAGCGCGGCGAGCGAAGACGCGCAGGCGAGCCTGCGAAGCGAAAAATTCACAGTAGAATCTCCATTTTTCTTGAAAGAAGCGTTCAGTCGTCGCGCAGCGGCTGGCTTGAGCGCGCCGGAGAGGACAAGAAGACGTGTATGGTGAGTGTCAGAAGGGTGATCAGCACTGTCAGAACGCCTGCGCCGATGAATGACAGAGGGCTAAGATCGACGTGAGCCTCGAATGAACCCAGCCACCAGGACATCACAGGCCATGAGATCATTGCCGCAGCGAGGTTGGCAACAATCAGCGGCTTTACAAAAGGTTGTACCCGCAGACGGAAAATGTCGAGAAGGCGGGCGCCGAGCGCGTTACGGATGGCCATCTCTCGCAGCCGGGACCGCGCCAGATAGATGGACAGCCCGCTGAGCCCAAGGACGTTAAGGCATATTCCAACAACCGAAAGCATGCCGAATACCCGCCATTGCTGCAGCATGTCGTGGTATTGTTCGCTCAGGTAAGCCGAGAAGAACCGCCGTTCAATTGGACCGGCCTGTGGGTAGTCCCGTCGCCACTGCGCATCGATGGCTGCCAGGGTGCGTTCCTGACCGGCTTTCGCGATCCGTACACTCAGAACGGTGAAGTATTTGGACTGGCTGTCGAACACCATGGGCGCCAGGGCGTCACGCACGGTCGCGGTACGCATGTCGCCTACCACGCCGATGATCGACGAGGTCATGCGTTTGCCATCGGCCGTATAGACAAGGGATCGGCCGATGGCGTCCTGAGGGGTTTTGTATCCGAAAGCTTTGACGGCTGTCCGATTGATGACGACCTCCTTCGGGGGGGGCTCCACCCTGTAGACGTCGGACAGTCCGCGGCCTGCCAGCAGCGGCAGGTCGAACAACCTGAAAAACTCTGTGTCGACAGACTCCCGTGTGAACTGCACGACCTGCCCCGAAGGTGCTTTGAGCCAGCCGGGACGGATATTGCGGTATACCGGCACGAACCGGGAATATGCGGCGCCTTCGACGCCGGGTATGGCAAGGATATGGTCCTTGAAGCTGGCCTCCTGTCCCTTTCCATCGGAGACAGTTATGAGCACCACGTCGTCGGCATCAAAATTCAAAGCTTCATCCATGGCGAACAGCCACTGGCGATGCACCGTGTGAGCTCCTATGAGCAAGGTGATAAGCAAGGCGAACTGAACGGTGATCCATCCCATCCGCCCTAAATAAGACAGCCGTTTTTTTGTCCGATCGGCATCCGCCTCCCGTCGTGAACCGGTCGACAATCTCGCGGCGGCATAGAGCGTGCTTGCTATTCCGATGGCGGTGACAGCGATTGCAACGGGCGCCATGGAGGCGGGCGACGACCACAAGGCCAGCTTGAGGCCCAACTGCGCGTTGACATAGGGAAGCAGCCGTTCCGCAAGGGTGAGGCCAGTCACAAGTGCAAGAAGATTGATCACCACGGCTTCACCGATGATCTGGAGGATAAGATGCCCCCTTTGCGCGCCCAACGCCCTGCGTACGGTCATCTCTTCCGTTCGTTCCTCGATCTGCGCCGACATCAGGCTGGCCACATTGGCGGCCGCCAGGGTAAGGATCAGACAGGCGACGGCGATCATGCCGACGACCGTGTCCAGATGCCCGCGCGGTTTCATCTGACTATCGGCCTGGGGGCGGAAGTGCAGGTCGGGAAGGGCGATCAGTTCCCAGGCGGCGGGCCGATTGAAATCGCCTTTCCAGTTGCGCCGCGCCAGACTTTCAAGCGCATCCTGGCTAAGGGACGCGCCCGGCTTAAGACGTACATAGGTGTAGCTACTGTCCCACAACCACTCGGGATTCGCGTCCAGAGTGGTCAGCATTGAATAGCCGCCCCTGTTCGAAACGAAGATCTCGCGCTCCAGGTGGATATTCGGCGGATAGTCGGCGAGCACGGCGGTCACTTTCAGCTGGACCTCGTCCATAACAAGGGTCTGGCCGACGACATCGTCACGTCCGAAATAGCGTAAAGCCTTGTTCCTTGTAATGACGATATTACTAAAATCGCTGAGGGCCGTTGCGAGGTCCCCATGGATTGCCTTGAGGCGGAGGACTGAAAATAGGTTTTCATCTGCAAAGTAATAGTGCTCGAGCGCTTCGTGGCGATCGGACCGCAGCGGCGATTCCGCGTCGTGCAGGCGGGCAACGACTTCGACCTCTGGGTTTGCCCGCAGCCAATGCCCCATGCCCGCGGGCGACTTATCGCTGCTGACGAGGGGCTTCCCCGGCGCGCCATAGGCCACCGTCAAAAGGAACGTCCGGTTTGCGTCGGGCAGGAAGCGGTCGTAGGTCAGTTCGTCCCCGGCATACAGCGCGATGATGAATGTTGCGGCGAAGGCGATTGCCAAACCGGCAATATTGAGCAGGCTCAAGCCCCAGTACCGCGTCAGCGAAGCGAGGACGTGCCTTAATTCCGTCAGACGCCGGCTCATGAGAGGCGGCGGCGTGCAAACTGTATGCGCCCATCCAGCATTTCGACCACACGCTCAGCCTGGTCGGCCTGGCTGGGTGAGTGGGTTACAACCACCAGGGTGCTTCCGTCCTGGTGCAGCGCCTTGAGAATGCCGAAAATGTGCGCGGCCGTCTCAGAGTCAAGGTTCCCGGTGGGCTCATCAGCCAGGATGATCGCCGGACGTCCAACAATGGCGCGGGCAATGGCACATCTCTGTTGTTGGCCACCGGAGAGCTGGCGCGGCAGGTGATTGGCCCGGTGGGCAATGCCGACGCGATCCATGGCTTCCATCACGCGATCACGCAGTTTCCGTGTGCCATCGCGCCGGTAAAGCAAGGCCAGCTCAATATTGTCGTAAACCGTAAGGCTTTCGATGAGGTTGAAGCTTTGGAAGACAAAACCGATATCGCGTGCCCGCAATTCCGCCAGTTGGCCCGCTGTCAGCTTGCCGAGGTCCTCGTCCTCATAAAGGTAGCGGCCGGAGGTGGGACGATCCAGCGTACCCATGATATTGAGGAGGGTCGATTTGCCGCAGCCCGAAGGCCCGCAGATCGCTACGAATTCCCCCGGCTCGATTTCAAGCGACACGTCGCGAAGCGCCTCGACCCGCCGCTCAGGCGTTTCGTAGTTGAAGTGCACATTCTGCAATCGGATCAGCGGCATGATGGCGCCTTGTTCCTGGCCGGACACTTTCAGGCGAGGTCTATTGCAGGAATCTAGCACATCAAAACCAATCATTTTCTTAAATTGCAGGAGCCAATGCACAGCACCGTCAGGCGACGAGGCTGTCCCCGCGCAAAGACCCGCTCAAAAGTTCCGCCGCCATCTGAAGGGCGGCTATCGACCACCCCAAGTTGGTACTGCCACTTGTCTGCATGAAGGGCACCGTCAGGACAGCGACAAACCGGCCGTCCTGATAGACTGGACACGACAGATCCGTAACGGCGGGCAACAGCGGGTTCTCTGCCTGGGCAAAGCCGCGCTCTGCGGTGGTCTCGACCGCTTTTCGGAGTGTCGACCATTCCTTCGCGTTAACGACAGGGCTCCCCTTGCCGGGCCAGCGGGTCGCATCGGTTTGGCTTGCGAATGCGAGAAATGCCAGGCCAGGGGCGGTGTTTATCATGTCGTACCGGTATCCGACCGGCACGGTGATGCAGAAAGGCGAGGGGGGGACCTGCTGGGCCATGACCTGAATATCGCCTTCTGACGCGATGGCGATATTGCATGACTGGGATATATGTTCGCATAAGCCCTGCATGACCCGCTCGGCATGCCGCAAGAGCTGAGGGGTTTTCCCCAACGCTGACCGCAGCTTCAGCAGCTTGCCTGTACCCTCATAAGATTTGGTGACGCGGTCGCACACGACGTAGCCCCGGCCCTCGAGCACCGATATGGAACGGTTAACCACTACGTCGGTAACATTCAGTTTTTCGGAAATAGCTGAAAGGGTTGCCGGATGTTGGCAATTTGCGAGATACTCGAGTATATCTAATCCAGTGGCCAATGCGCGCTGTGGGTGCTTTGCGGTTGGTGCCTGGTTGGTGGGTGCAAGGCCCGCCGGGCGCAGAGACCGGGGCCTTCTCGTTTTGTCGTTCTTCATGGCGCGTTTTCCCTGGGTGGACGGACATAATAGCGCGAATGTTCGTTTAGGCTAACACACGGAAAGCGCTTGGTTTTTTCTTATGTTGGGGAATCGTGGCGTTGCGATTGTCCAGACTGTCCGAATACGTACATGGCCACCCGCAAGATATTGTTTGTCGATGATAACCTCGGCGTCCTCAAAACGGCCGAGTTGCTTCTGCGTAAAGCGGGCTATGAATTTCGGGCGGCGGCCAGCCCGGCTGAAGCCTACAGCGTGCTTGCAACGGAAAAGGTCGATGCCATTTTCCTGGACCTCAACTTTTCCCGGGCTCAGATGTCTGGCGAGGAAGGATTGACGTGCCTGAAGGAAATTCGCCGTGCCGATCCTGATGCCGTGGTTATCGTGGTCACGGGGCACAGTGGCCTGACCGTTGCGGTCCAGGCGCTTCGGGCTGGAGCTCATAATTTCATCATGAAGCCCTGGAACGACGATCGGCTTCTGGAAGCGCTGGAAGATGGCCTCAGGCGTCCGAATAAAGCCAAGGTCACGCCGGGTGAGAATGAGACGGAGTATGACACGGGCCTGATCGTTGGGGAAAGCGACGCGCTTGTGCGGGCGAAGGAACTGGTTACGCGTTATGCGCCGCTCACTGCGAACATTCTTATACTCGGTGAAAATGGCACAGGAAAAACCCTGGTGGCGCACGCGCTGCATCGCCAATCGCGCCGGACGACGCTCAAAGTCGTGGAGACCGCCATGCTGGCGCCTCCCGACCTGGATGATCTGGAAGACGCAACCGTCCTGCTGGAAAACGTCGATGAACTCGATCCTGGCGTGAACGTTTCTCTGACGGCCTGGCTTCAGCAAGCCGGGAGGCGCAACAATCGGGTCGTGGCGACCACTTGCCGTCAGCATCCGTCGATAGGACTTCAGAAGTCTTTGCTTTACGCTCTCAGTACCCTTGAAATGATGCTGCCGCCCTTGCGCGATCGACGTCATGACATCGAGTTGCTGGCAAGCCATTTCGCGCGGGTCTTCGCCCTGCGGCAAGGCATGGTGTTTTCAGGTTTTTCACCCGAAGCCGTTGCAGCCTTGCGAGGAGACAATTGGCCAGACAACCTCCATGCCCTGCGGCGCACTGTCGAACGTGCTGTTGTTGCCGCCTCCGGCGCGATGATCGTGGCGGGAAATCTCGACTTGCCGGGTTCGAAATCCGCACCCGAACTTGGCCTCAACCTCGAAACTACCGAGAAATTCGTCATTTCCGAAGCCTTGAGCCGGCACAACTTTAATATATCGAAGGCCGCGATGGAATTGGGCGTAACACGCCAAACGCTGTACCGCCGGATGGGCCGGCATGGTCTCTAAGGCGCGGTGGAGCGTTCTGTTGGCGCTGGCTGGCGTGATCGCCGCGTCGGCATTTATAACCGACGCGGTTTATCGTCAGTTCTGGGCAAGTATCGCATTCGGAGTCCTTGGCCTGACGGGGTGCCTGGTGTTCCTTGTCCGTCTTGAAACGCCGGTTATCCCTGACCCGCCCGCCGGCGGACAGCCGGTGAGCGCCGGGCGCGATGGGGGAAGCTCCCTGGCTGATCACGTTCCGATGCCATTGCTGGAATTTCACGAGACCAAGGGGTTGGTGGCGGTCAACCGGGCGGCGCGCACCTTGTTTCAGACCGACGATCTCATTGTCCAGCCGCCGGAAAGTCTCATGGAGGTTGTCCGCGGCCGGGAGCCAGGTCCCGCGCGTCCCGTAAAGGTGTTTGGCCGGATGTATGCCGTGGGCATAAGCGAGATAATGACGCCCGATGCGACCGTACGTCTTGTCAGCCTGACCGACATCCAGTCCGAGGTCAGGGTAGCCGAGGCGACGGCGTTGCGCGACCTTTTACGCGTGCTCAGTCATGAGATCATGAACTCGTTGACGCCGGTCGCATCACTGGCACGCATTGCTCACGGCTATCTGGCCGATGAAACAACCGACGCTTCGAAGGCCGCGCGCGAAGCGTTGGATGTCTTGGGGCAAAGGGCAGACGGACTTGCGCGATTCGTGGAGGCCTACCGGTCGATGGCCAGATTGCCGGAACCGGTCGTGCGCCGTACGGAAATGGGAACGTTCCTCAAGGACATCGTTCGCGTGTTCGAACGCAGTGTTTTCGCGACAGGGATCGATATCGAAATTGCCTTACCCGCGGATTGTCCGACATTGGAAGTCGACGAAACCTTGTTAACGCAAGCCTTGCTCAATCTGCTGAAAAATGCGGCTGAAGCGACGGAGGGCGGAACAGGGCCGCGCCGGGTCCGACTGTCTTTAACCCATAACCGCGAGGAAACGCGGATAGTCGTGTCGGACAATGGCTGTGGCGTGCCCGATGGACTGACCGAGCAAATCTTTCATGCCTTCGTTACCACCAAACCCGAGGGGTCCGGGACTGGCCTCAACCTTGCGCGCCAGATTGCCCTGGCGCACGGTGGGGACCTGGTTTTCATGGGGCGGTCCGAAGGCTGGAGTTCGGAATTCTGCCTTATAATCTATAGTTCACCAAGACTCCTTGGCGCCGACTAGAGGTTCGACCGCACCCAGTGCACTCGACAGATTCGACGCCGCTTCGCGGAGCGAGTCGGCGCATACGTCCATGCTGACGCTCAACCGGCTTTTAATGTATGGGACTGTGATTGCCGCAATAAGACCTCGGTCCGAAAACACCGGGCAGGAAATATCGGTAATGCTTTCCGCATACTGGCTTTTGGCCACAAGGTAACCTTTGGCGCGCGCGCGGTCGGCCAGGTCCTCGAAAGCTTCCCACTCCTGTTCCGATACGGTCGGCTGCAGCGCGGCGCGCCAGGCGTCGCGAATCTTGGGGCGTTGGAACGCGTACAGCACCGTGCCCGATGCCGTCTCGACGATGGCTTGCCGGAAGCCTACCCGAATATGAAAGCTGGGGATGGCGGGTGCTTCCATCTGCCCGATGACGACGGTCTGATCGTCAGCAGACACAACGAGATGGCAGGCCTGAAGGATATTTTCCGTCAGGGATCTCATGACCGGGACGGCGTGATCGAGCAGATTTTTGCTGATTCCCCGCGTCATGCCCAAGGCGAAAAGCTTATTAGTGACTTCGTAGCCGCTTTGGTTTTCCGCTATTTCGACATAGCCCCGGTTTTCGAGAACCTGAAGCATTCGAAACAACTCGCTTACCGACTTGTCGAGTTGCTCGGATATTTGTTTAGGCGTCATCGGACGCGGCGAAGCGGCAAGGAGCTCGATAATGTCCAGGCCTTTTTCGAGTGCAGGCGCACGGTAGCGCAGGTCACCGGCGTCATCATCTTCAGTCGTTTCAGATCGCCGGCGGCCCATGGTGAGTCTTTGCGCTATTTCGTTTCAGAAGCCAGGGTGTTGCACCCGATGGTAATACCACTGCTTACCTCTGGATAGCTGTCTCGTCAAACGATGAGCACCATATATGAAAAGAGATTTTGACGTTTTTCACTGTGGGGGAGCAAAAAAATAAGGGAAGAGGGTGGATTCTTTTATTTGGAAAAGTAAATTTTATATTTGATTTTCTGGCGACGGTCGCGTAAGTTCGCGGGGCTTCCCTGCTAACGAAACGACAACTGATTTCACTCGCTTTGTTGTGTCTTCCCTGGCAAATGAGCGAGATAAGCCCTCTTGTTGTCAGACAAGAGGGTTTCTTTTTGCGTAGGGGGAGGCCAGGGCGCATCTCTTCCACTCCCATTTAAAGCCACATATAAAATATTATTTTATATTTGATCTTTGTGACGCGCCGTGTATTATGGCGTTGTAAGCGTCTCATCTGGGCATAGTCCCTAGCTGTGTTCGAGCCAAGCTTATCCGCGCCACCTTTTCTTCTCCTCGTCTCAGGTGGTGAGATTACTCCCCTTGCCCTATGGGGCAAGGGGTTTTTTAAGGGGCAAGCCCCGGCCTATTTCGATTACGCGCTGCGGCCTAGCCATGAAGCTTCGGTTTGTGACACGGACGCAACAGCCACTTATAATTCATATATAAATATAAATTCCATACTTGAAGTTTTTTGAGCGCTGCGCAATGGTCATACAAATGGTCGGAGCCGTACTGTCCATAAGCGATAAACAAAGCGGCGACGGGCGAGGATCAACGTGAGGAAACGGGAAATGAAATTATCTACGCGTAAATTAATGCTGGGTGGCACGGTGTCGGCTTTGGCCGTCATGACGATCGCCGTGTCCGCACAGGCTCAGGATGCGCCAGCCGCCAACACGGAAGCGGCGGCGGATGATAACGTCCTTGTGGTTACGACGCGCCGTAAGGCGCTTCAGAGTGCAATCGAAATCAAAAAGAACTCCGACACGATCGTCGACTCGGTTGTCGCGGACGAGGCTGGCAAGCTGCCCGACAATTCGATCACCGAAGTCCTTCAACGCGTTTCGGGCGTGACTATATCCCGTTTCAACGCGACCAACGGGGGCAGCTCCGCGTTCCAGATCGAAGGTACGGGTGTCGCCGTGCGTGGCCTTCCCTTCAATTCGAGCACGCTCAACGGCCAGCAGTTGTTCAGCGCCAATGGCGCGAGCGCCATCAGCTGGAACGAAGTCACGCCCGAGTTGATGGCTGGTGTCGATGTCTACAAGGCGTCGCGCGCTGACCTGATTGAGGGCGGGACGTCCCAGATCAATCTTCGCACCCATCTGCCCTTCGATTTCAAGACCCCTCAGCTCAACCTCACAGCTGGCGTTAGCTACGGCACCCAGGTGAAAGAGGCTTCGCCGCGCATTTCCGCGATGTTCTCCAAGCGTTTCGACACCAATATCGGTGAGTTTGGCGTGTTATGGGATCTGGCCTACAGCAGTCTGCACCAGCAGAGCAGCAACTTGCAGGTTGGCGCCATGTTCGGTGAGTGGGCGACGGACTCTGTCCGTGACGATCATATGGCTTTTGTTCCCAGCTCGTTCAACTGGAACAACAATATCAGTCAGCGCGAGCGGTACGGCGCCTATCAGGCCGTCCAGTGGAAGCCGACGGACAACCTGACGCTGACCAACACGGTGTTCTACTCGGAATATCACGACAATGGCTGGTCGCAGAGCGGTGGCGTAGGGTCGAGCCCTACCGCCTCGTCCGCCGTTATGCCCAAGGTCGGCACCCCGGTTGACTATGATGCCAATGGCGCCTTCCGTAAGGGCAGCCTCACGGTCGGGTCCACTGGCAATTCGGTGGATTGGCAGAACACGACCGCGAGCGACAGTTTTGTGGCGGCGAACGGCTGGTTCCCCACCCACTACAGGATCGATTGCGGCGGCGTCTTTGGCAGTCCCGCCTCGTCGCTTCAGTGGGACTGGTCGGCCGATGGAGGTATCGATCCGAACAATCCCCCTGCGAATTGGAATGGCAAGCGTCTGGTGCAATGTGGGCCCGCAGGCACGTTTAATCCGAGCGGCGGCGCATCGGCGTCGCACAGCAAAAGCTCCACACTCGATATTACGCAACGCTTCGTCTGGACGCCCGGAGACCGCTTGGCGGTGCGCGGCAGCGTGCAATATGTCAGTTCCCGCATGACCGGGGAAAACATGTTTGTTGGCCTCGCTCAGACCAGCCCGCTGGTGACGTCGATGGATGTCGACCTGGCGGGGGAGCTGCCAATGTTGTCTGGCCTTTCCACCGACGGCCTTCTCGATAAGAGCAAGGCGTATCTCAGCAGTTTCGGCTATCATAAACCCAATAACAAGGGGACAATGGCCGCCGCCCATTTCGATGTTCAATACCATGTCAGCGATGATGGCTTCCTGCGCAGCATCAGTTTTGGCGGTCGTTCAGCCACCCGCTCAGAAAAAGACGACAATGTGGGGACCTATTGGGCGCCGCTTAGCCAGTCGTGGCTGGCGGATCCTTGGCCGGCGCATCCCAACGATCCGACCTATGGCGCGGGGAATATTCAGTATCTGACGAACGCGAACGTCCCGTCGTCCGATTATGAAATCGCCACCTTCCCGAATTTCTTCGGCGGCGCGACGCCTGTTCCCGCGCAGCTTCTCGTCCCCAGCCAATCGCTCATGCAGAGTTATGACTGGTACTACCTGCTCAAGACCTACAACGGCCAAATCGCCAATGGAACCGCGGATGAGTATTGGACGCGATATATCGATCAGGGGCTGAACAAGACCGATAGCCGCATTGCCACGAATGCCGTCTATGTCCAGGCCAAGTTCGCGCACAATGGTTTCGGATTCATTCCGGCGTTCTCGGGTAATATCGGCGTTCGTGCGTTCACCGAAACCCTGACGGCGAGTGGTCTGCTGAGTACGCCGAACGCTCAGAGCCTTGCTCTGACCTTGCAGGACAGCATTGACTACTATAACGCGCAGCAGGTCCTGGAGGCTGATCCGAATGCGTCGCCGGTGTTCCCGACGCTCTATTCGTTTGTTCAAGGCTATAGTACACAGACCCGGCACTACAAATACCATCGTGTTCTGCCTTCGTTCAACATCAAGTTCGACGTAACCGACAAGTTCATCATTCGCGCTGCGGCGTCGACGGCGTCGGCTCCGCCGAATCTCAACGACATCCGCGCGGGTGGTTCGATTAGCGCCAGATCCGTTTCTGCCGGAAATCCGCAGGCACCAGGGATTCTCACAGGTGTGTCCGTCAACGGTGGCGGCGCGGATCTGAAGCCGACCATGATCAACAGCCAGGATATCACGTTCGAATACTATCCGTCGTCGTCCAGCTTCTTCTACGTCGATCTGTTCGCCAAGCAGATCGATGATCTCCCGGTGTTCCATTCGTTCATCGCCAACAATCTTCCCATTCCGGCGAAGGCATACGCCAATGGTGATACGCCTCCTGTCGACGCAGGGGATCCGGACCCGGGGGTAGCGACAACACTCGATCTTCCGTGGCTGTATCTGCAGAACAAGACGTCGGACCAAAAGGCTTATATCCAGGGCTTTGAGATCGGTGGCCGCAAGTTCTTCGATCAACTCCCTGGATGGTTCCGCGGGTTCGGCATTGATGGCAACCTGACCTACATCGACAGCAGAAACCCTGCCCAGCAGGCCAACAGCGTGTTGACCCCCCCTCCGGCCAATGGTTCCCTACCGGGCCTCAACCCGGACGGCACGGTGCCGCAGACCTACCCCGACCTCCCCTATGCCGGGCTGTCGAAGTGGGCCTACAATATCCAGTTGCTGTACAGCCGCGGCAAGGTCAATTTCCGTCTGGCCTACAACTGGCGCGACAAGGCGTTGCTGTCGACCAACGTCAATCCGCTGTCCTATGCGACGAGCGGCGGCAACCCCTACATCCTCAATACCAGCCCGACCGTATTTGACGCCGCCCATTCCTATCCGGTGTACAACATGGTTCCGGCCTACATGGAAGAAGCGGGTTACCTGGACCTGGGCTTTGACTACAGCGTAAACAGCAAGGTTTCCGTTTCCTTCAACGCGAACAACCTTCTCAATACGAAGTCGAAAACGGTTCAGGAGCCAGTGCCTGGCGTGTTTGCGCCGTACGACCATAACGTCAGCGATCAGCGCTACGAACTCACCGTACGGGCGCGCTTCTAACAGTCCGAACGGGGAAGGGCGCTTCATCAGGACGCGCCCTTCCTTTTTCCATACCGTCTAGAGCATGATGCGTTTAGGTTGAAACGCCATCATGCTCTGGGTTTTTGTTTTGTCGCGATATTTTGCCAAAAGCCGCTCCACGCTTTTGGCATATCGCTCCAGCTGCCGGACCTTCCCGGTCGTTTATCGCCGGCGGCTTGCGCGACTTGACCGACATCCACCCCACGCATAAGCCTGAAACCCATTCGCAAGACATGGCGTCCGGTGTTTTTATGGCGAGGTATGTTTATGAATAGCGTACAGCAACAGGAAATCGTCATACTTGGCGGCGGCGCGGCGGGGTGGATCGCGGCCGCGTTGCTGGCCAGGAAGACGGATCGCAGTCAAACCCGCATCACCCTGGTTGAATCCGAGGAAATCGGCATCATCGGCGTTGGGGAGGCAACGGTCCCGTTGCTGACGCTCTGCAACGCTTTGCTCGGCATTGACGAACATGACTTTGTTCGCAGCACCCAGGGCACGTTCAAGCTGGGCATTGAATTCTGTGACTGGGGCGTTGTCGGAAACCGGCATTTCCACGCGTTCAGCGACTATGGTCACCAGGTTGACGGGGTGTCGACCCACCACTACTGGCTGAGATTGCGGCAATCGGGCGATGAGCATCCAATCGACGACTATTCGTTCGCCTACGCCGTCGCCAAGAACAACAATTTTGCGCCTATGGATCCGCAGAATTCACGCTATCACTATGCCTATCATTTTGATGCCGCGTTATACGCCCGCTATCTGCGGGACGTGGCGACCGGGCTGGGCGTGCAGCGTATCGAAGGCAAGATGACGCACTTCGATCTGGATAGCGCCTCTGGCAATATTACCGCCATCCATCTTGCCAATGGCATTAAGGTTCCCGGCGATCTGTTCCTGGATTGCACGGGTTTCGCGTCCGAACTGTTGGGAAAGGCGTTGGACACGCCATTTGTTGACTGGTCGCACTGGCTGCTTTGCAACAGCGCCATGGCGGTCCCATCGAAACGTACCGGCGCGCCCATGCCGTTTACGAGGTCCACCGCGCACGCCGGGGGCTGGCAATGGTCTATTCCACTGCAACATCGCAGCGGCAATGGCATGGTCTATAATTCGGATCTCTGGAGCGACGACGCGGCGCGCGACGCCTTGCTAGGCAATGTCGACGGCGAACTGTTGGCCGAACCCCGGGTGTTCCGCTTTACATCCGGGCATCGCAAGCTGTTCTGGAACCGCAATTGTATAGGGATCGGTTTCGCCTCCAGCTTTCTCGAACCGCTGGAGTCAACCGGTATACAGTTGATCATCCAGGGGGTCATGAAGTTGCTTCAATTCTTCCCCAAGGGGACCATCAACCCCGTTTTGCGCGACGAATATAACAGGATATCCTCACGCGAGATCGAGCGCATACGCGACTTCATCATTGCGCACTATTACCTCTCACGCCGGCCCGAGCCATTGTGGGCGGCGTGCCGTGACATCGAGATACCTGACAGCCTTGCGCACAAGCTTGAGGTCTGGAACGCCAGCGGGCAAATCGTGCTGGGTGATTTAGAGTCCTATATGGAGCCAAGTTGGCTCGCGATCCTGCTGGGCAACGGCGCCGTTCCGGAACGCTATGCCGTAGCGGCTGATCTCTATCCGTTGGAGCAGATTCGCAAGGGTATGGAATCGCGCCGTGAAGAGATCATGCGTTCGGCGCAGGCGGTCACGTCGCATCAGGATTTCATCAATCGGTACTGCAAGGCTCTCTGAGCGGTGCAGTGTCGACGAATGGCGTGTGCCAAAGTAAATCACCCGCACCGGGCACAGCTGCCCACTGAATTTTGCGTATCACTTTGACGCCGTGGAGTTGGCCTCCCGCGTGATCCAAACAAGGTGTATTTGGGGGGCAGGACAGTGAACAGGAAACTAAACATGATGACGGGATATTGGAAACAGCCTGGTTGTTCCGTTGCGCGGGGCTTGATGTTAACGGTGGCCATGGCCTGCCTGGCGCTCCCGGCCACAGCGGAGACGCGCAGTTTGTCGCAGGACTGGCGCGTTCATCGCGGCGAGGTAGCCGGCGCTGAACAGCCGGCATTCGACGACCATGGCTGGCAACGCGTCTCAGTGCCCCACGACATATCCATCATGGATAAGGCCGACGGTTCGCCGCCGTTCGACGCAAAGGCGGAAGCCGGCCAGGATTCGGGCTACCTGCCGGGGGGCGTGGGCTGGTACCGGCGCCATCTTGTACTGAACGCGGATGAGGCGGCGCGTGTTGTCCAGCTGCGCTTCGAAGCGGTCTACATGGACGCGGATATCTGGCTGAACGGACAAAAAGTAGCGTCGCACAAGTACGGCTATACGGCTTTTGCGGTTGACCTGACCGGAAAGGTTAGGGCCGGGGAGAACGTTATCGCCGTCCGGGTCAATCACCCCGATCCATCGTCGCGCTGGTATGCCGGCACCGGGATCATCCGGCCGGTGACGCTGGAAGTACTGAACTGTGTCCATATTGTTCCCGACAGCGTGTTCGTGACAACGCCGGTCGCTACCGGAGAGACTGGTGTCGTGGCCGTGGATGCCGCCGCCAGTAACTGCGCCGCAAAGCAGGCCAAGGTCGAACTGGTCTCGAAGGTCGTCTCGCCGACAGGTGAAACGGTCGCGCAGACCATCCAGCAGCAAACTGTGGGCGCCAAGGCCAAGGCGCAATCGAAGAGCCGTCTTGAACTGGCGCACCCCAAGCTTTGGTCGCCGGATGGGCCGAACCTCTACACGCTGGTCCAGGAATTGCGTGTCGACGGCGTGGTCGTCGATGAACGCCGGACGCGCTTCGGCATGCGTACCGTCACTATCGACGCCGTCAACGGACTGCGTCTTAACGGCCAGCCCCTGGAATTGCGTGGAGGCAATATCC